>NZ_CP044990.1:0-95000 GCF_009017495.1 Deinococcus sp. AJ005
ATCTCGCAGGAAATCTGGTCGGACGTGCTGGGGTACGTCCGCAAAAATATCTCGGAAGTCGAGTACCACACCTGGTTTGCCCCAGTCAAAAACCTGGGGGTCAAGGAAGGTTCGCTGGTGCTGGGCGTCCGCAACTCGTTTGCTCAGGAGTGGTTCCGCAAGCACTATCTGGAACTGCTCGAAGACGCCCTGCGCTCGCTGGGCGCGCAGAATCCGCAGGTCAGCTTTCAGGTGCTGCCCGCCTCGCAGGACACCCTCTTTTCACCCGCCGACCCGCCGCCTCCACCCAGCAGGCCGCCGCCCAGCGCACCCGGCGGCCCCTCAGCGCAGGATCAGGCCGAGAACCGCAAGCGGCTGAATCCCAAATACACCTTCGAGAATTTCGTGGTGGGGCCGAACAACAACCTGGCGCACGCGGCGGCGATGGGCGTGGCCGAATCTCCTGGCAAGGCGTACAACCCTCTGTTCATCTACGGCGACGTGGGTCTGGGCAAAACCCACCTGATGCACGCAGTGGGGCACTACATGTCCGAACGCTTTCCCGACAAGCGCATCGAATACGTGTCCACCGAGTCGTTCACCAATGACCTGATCAACGCCATTCGCGACGATAAGATGACTCTGTTCCGTAACCGCTACCGCAGCGTGGACCTGCTGCTGGTGGATGACATCCAGTTTCTGGCAGGCAAGGAGCGCACGCAGGAGGAGTTCTTCCATACCTTCAACGCGCTCTACGAAAACCACAAGCAGATCATCCTCAGCTCGGACCGTCCGCCCAAGGACATCCAGACGCTGGAAGGCCGTCTACGAAGCCGTTTCGAGTGGGGTCTGATCACCGATATCCAGTCGCCGGAGTATGAAACGCGCGTGGCGATTCTCAAGATGAACGCCGAGCACAACCGCATCGACATCCCGCAGGAAGTGCTGGAGCTTATTGCCCGACAGGTCACCAAGAACATCCGTGAACTGGAGGGGGCTTTGATGCGCGTGGTGGCCTTTTCCAGCCTGAACAACGTGCCGTTCTCGCGCGCCGTGGCCGCCAAGGCGCTGAGCAACGTCTTTGCGCCGCAGGAAGTCAAGGTGGAGATGATTGACGTGCTGCGTCAGGTGGCGGCCCATTACAACATGCCCCCAGACGTGATCCGTGGCGCGGGCCGGGTGCGCGAGGTGGTGGTGCCGCGTCAGGTGGCCCAGTACCTGATCCGCGACCTGACGGACCACTCGCTGCCGGAAATCGGGCAGTTTTTCGGCAAGGACCACTCCACGATCATGCACGGCATCAACAAGGTTACGGAGCAACTGGGCAAGGATCAGGAGGTCACGGCCTCCGTGGAGTTGCTGCGCCGCAAAATGCAAGGGCTGGATGAGGACGATTTTGATACATAATCCCGCCATCAGATTCTCCTGCCACTTAAATAAGTTCCAAAACCCGTTCCAAAATGGTGTGCGGAGTTTCACAAGCTGTGGATAAACCTGTGGATAACCTGTGGATAACCCCGTTTTTTCTGTGGATAAAATTGTGGATAACTCGGGCTTTTTCCACCCCTGTGGATAACCCCCCTTTTTATCCACAGGTTATCCACAGGCAAGTGCCACTTATCCACAATTTTATCCACAGGCCAAACGCGCGCCCAGTGCAGCCGCAAGGCACTTTTCCACAGTTTCCACAGGCCCTATTACTACTACTACTATCTTTTATAGTTATTTAAAGACAGGTAAGAGATAGGAGTTGGAAGCCAATCCAGAAAATCTTAGACCGAGACCAAAAAGTGAGACGTTGAAATGAGTCAGAATCCCCAGATGAAATCCGCGCAGAAAAAAGTCAAACTGCAAAAAACCAAAGCTCAAAAAATTGAGTTAGTCCCCCAAGAGGTCAGGGCATGAAAGCGCACGTCACTAAAAAAACCTTGAGCGAGGGCCTGGGTCTGCTGGAACGGGTGGTCCCCAGCCGCAGCAGCAACCCCCTCCTGACCTCGCTGAAGGTCGAGGCCAGTGAGGCCGGACTGACTCTAAGCGGCACGAATCTGGAAATTGACCTGTCGTGCTTCGTGCCCGCCGAGGTGCAAGAGCCGAAGGATTTTGTTGTCCCGGCGCATCTTTTCGCGCAAATTGTCCGCAACCTAGGCGGCGAACTGGTGGAGTTGGAACTGGTGGGGCAGGAGCTGGCGGTGCGTTCGGGCGGCTCGGATTTCAAGTTGCAGACCGGCGACACCGAGGCGTACCCGCCCCTGAGCTTCCCCAGCAACGCGGACCTGAGCTTGAACGCCGAGGAACTGGCCCGTGCCCTGGGCAGCGTGCGTTACGCCGCCAGCAACGAGGCTTTTCAGGCGGTCTTCCGGGGCATCAAGCTCGAACACCACGCGGATACCGGCTCGGCGCGCGTCGTTGCCTCGGACGGCTACCGGGTGGCAATCCGCGACTTTCCGGTCAGCGGTGACGGCAGAAACCTGATCATCCCGGCCCGCAGCGTCGATGAGCTGATCCGCGTGCTGAAGGACGGCGAGGTCCGCTTCACCTACGGCGAAGGCATGCTCAGCGTGACCACGGACCGCGTGCGGATGAACCTCAAACTGCTGGACGGCGACTTCCCCGATTACGAGCGCGTAATCCCCAAGGACATCAAGTTGCAGGTCACGCTGCCCGCCACCGCCCTCAAGGAAGCCGTGAACCGTGTGGCTGTGCTGGCCGACAAAAACGCCAATAACCGCGTGGAATTTCTGGTTTCCGAAGGGCAGTTGCGTCTGGCTGCCGAGGGGGACTATGGCCGCGCGCAGGACACCCTGACCGTCACGCAGGGCGGCGTGGAACCGGCCATGAGCCTGGCTTTCAACGCCCGGCATGTCCTCGACGCCCTGGGTCCGATCGAGGGTGAAGCCGAGCTTCTCTTCTCCGGCTCCACAAGCCCCGCCATCTTCCGTGCGAGTGGTGGAGGTGGCTATATGGCTGTCATGGTCACGCTGCGCGTTTAAGGGGCCAGTGGGGGCCGTTACGGGGCATGTCTGGATAGTCGTTGGAGGACAAAATGATTTAGCAGAGCAAAAGAGCATGGGCGATCCGCCTTCCGCCAAGAATCAGGATCGCCCAACAAGTCAGAAGATAAAGTGGTTTTGCGCCACGCCCTCTTCCGTGCGCCTACGTTACTCGCCTCCAGCTTTCATCTCAATGGCTGGGGCGAAGATTCGGGTGCGGATGCCGATTGGGAGAAGATTTTTGAATTCGTTTCTCTATCGCCTGTTGCTCGCTACTATCGCTCTAATCGCCTTGACTCTGGTCATTGTTGCCATCCCGACAACGGACAGGGGGGTTGAGGTCTGGACTGGGAGAAGCGCCCTGTTTGCCGCTGTAAGCGGCTTTTTCCTCTTGCTGCAAAAATTGAAATAGTTCAATTCTTAGCTGTCCACAAAGTTATCCACAGATATTTCGCCTGTGGATAACTTTTGTGGATAACTCTCGGTCCAGTGCGGGTTTTTTCAATTTTAAGTCCCGTCGATCCGGGTGGCCTGTGACCACACCACCTGCCAGCCGCCTGCGCGCCGTTCGTACAAATCCGTGTGCCAGTAGATGCCGGGCGGCCCGGCAGGAAGATCGTTAGCGACTTCCTGCGGCTCGCCTGAAATTACATCCAGCCTGGAGCGGTAACGGATGAATGCCGCGTCGCCGTAATAGCGGACTTCAATCTCTGAAATGGGTTCCCAGACGAGGTATTTCAACCGTCCGGCGGCGAGGGCATTCAGGTACTCATCCCTGGTCAGGCGTGAGCCGCTGGGCGTGATGAGTTCAAAGTCCGGGGCGTGAAGCTGGAACGCGGTTTTCATGTCGCCATAGACCAGCGCCTTAAGTCGGGTGCGTTCCAGTGCGCGAATTTCATCGGACATGAATCACTCTACGGACCGTTTGCCTGGAGTGTCCACCCGATTTAGACCGCCCTTACCCCTGCTGGCGTCTGGCGCTTATAGTGTCCGAGATACACCTACTCGCCCCGTGGATTCCAGATCGGGTGCAGGGGTGGCGTTCGGGAGGACTCGTCATGAACATTGAAAAAGTGATCGCCCGTGAAGTGCTGGACTCGCGCGGAAACCCCACCGTGGAAGCCGAAGTTCATCTGGACAGCGGTTACGTAGGCCGCGCCATCGTTCCCAGTGGGGCCAGCACCGGCACCCACGAGGCGCTGGAGTTGCGTGACGGCGGCAGTCGCTACGGCGGCAAGGGCGTGCAGAAGGCCGTCAAGAACGTCAACGAGGCGCTGGGGCCAGCCGTGGTGGGCCTGGACGCCAGCGATCAGGGCGCGGTGGACGCGGCCATGATGGAACTGGACGGCACCCCTAACAAGGGCAACATGGGCGGCAACGCCATTTTGGCCGTCAGCCTGGCCACTGCCCGCGCCGCCGCCGAGGAACTGGGCGTGCCGCTGTACCGCTACCTGGGCGGCAGCAACGCCAAGACGCTGCCCGTGCCGATGATGAACCTGATCAACGGTGGGATGCACGCCGACAACTCGGTGGATTTTCAGGAATTCATGGTCATGCCGGTGGGTGCGCCCAGCTTCCGCGAGGCGCTGCGCTACGGCACTGAGACCTTCCACAGCCTCAAGAAAGTCCTGAGCGGGCGCGGCTACAACACCAACGTCGGTGACGAGGGCGGCTTCGCGCCGGATCTCAAGAGCAACGAGGAAGCCCTGGAAGTGCTGCTGGAGGCCATCGAGAAGGCCGGGTACGAGGCGGGCAAGGACATCTGCATCGCGCTGGACCCCGCCGTCACCGAGCTTTACAAGGATGGCAAATACCACCTGGAAAGCGAGGGCCGCGTGCTGTCCACCGCCGAGTTGGTGGATTTCTGGGCCGACTGGGCTTCCCGTTACCCCATCGTGAGCATCGAGGACGGACTGGCCGAGGACGACTGGGACGGCTGGCAGGCGCTGACTGCCAAGATTGGCGACAAAGTGCAACTGGTGGGCGACGATCTGTTCGTGACCAATCCCGAACGCCTCCAGCGCGGCATCGATACCGGGGTGGGCAATGCGATTCTGGTCAAGGTCAACCAGATCGGCTCTCTAACTGAGAGTATGGACGCCATCGAGCTGGCCAAGCGTAACCGCTACGGCACCATCATCAGTCACCGTAGCGGCGAGTCCGAGGATTCGTTCATCGCCGATCTGGCGGTGGCCACTAATGCCGGGCAGATCAAGACCGGGTCGGCCAGCCGCTCGGACCGCATCGCCAAGTACAACCAGTTGCTGCGAATCGAGGACATGCTGGGTGACCGCGCGGTGTATCCGGGCCGCAAGGCGCTCAGGTAAGGCGAAAACACAGGCGGCGGACGCTGGAAGATCGAGAAAACTCCAGGGTCCGCTGCTTTCTTGAAATTCAATCCTCCAACTCTGACTGGAATCACTTCCAATTTCACCCGCACACTGGTTCGCTGAGGGTGCGGCAAAACGAGGCAATCACATGAAACATTTTGACCGAGCCACCAAGATCGTCGCCACCGTTGGGCCAGCCAGCCGCAGCCCGGAAGTGCTGGGCCGCATGATGGACGCCGGGATGAACGTCGTCCGCATGAACTTCAGTCACGGCGATCCCGAGGACCACCGCCAGACCTACAACATGGTCCGCGAGTTGGCCGCCCAGAAGGGCATCACTGTGGGCATTTTGCAGGATTTGCAGGGTCCCAAGATTCGCGTCGGGCGCTTTGCCGAAGGGTCCGTGACGCTGGCGGCGGGCGATCACTTCACCATCACGATGGACGATGTAGAGGGCGACGCCACGCGCGTTTCCACCACCTACAAAGACCTGATCCGCGACGTGCATCCCGGTATGGCCCTGCTGCTGGACGACGGCAACATGGCCCTGCGCGTGGAGAGCGTGCGCGGCAACGACATCCTGACCAGCGTGGTGATCGGCGGCGTCCTGAAGAACAACAAGGGCATCAACGTCCCCGAGGCCGATCTGAGCGTGCCTGCCCTGTCCGACAAGGACGTGTCCGACATGGAATTTGGCGCGGAACTGGGCGTGGACTGGGTGGCCCTGAGCTTCGTGCGTTCGCGTGACGATCTGCTGCTGGCCCGCCACTACCTGTCGCGCTTCGGCAGCCGCGCCAAGCTGATGGCCAAGATCGAGAAGCCGCAGGCGGTGGACCGTTTCGAGGACATCCTCAAGGAAGTGGACGGCATCATGGTGGCACGCGGCGACCTGGGTGTGGAAATGCGCGCCGAGCAGGTGCCGACCATCCAGAAACGCCTGATCCGGTTGTGCCGCGAGGCAGGCAAGCCAGTGATCACCGCCACGCAGATGCTGGAAAGCATGATCAGCCTGCCACGCCCCACCCGCGCCGAGGCCAGCGACGTGGCGAACGCCATCTACGATGGTACCGACGCCGTGATGCTCTCGGCAGAGTCTGCGGCGGGGCTGTACCCCGTGGAATCGGTGGCGATGATGGACCGCATTGCCCGCGAGGCCGAGTCCAGCGAGCATTACAGCATGCTCCAGCGCCAACTGGTGATCGACACCACGCTGGCTCAGGACTCGATTGCCTACTCGGCCTGCAACATTGGGGCCAAGCTGGGAGCGTCCGCCGTGGTGGCTTTTACCAGCACCGGGGGCGCGGCCCTGCGGATCGCCAAGAACCGTCCGCCGATGGCGATTCTGGCGCTGACCCCCAACGAGGTCACCCGCAACCAGTTGGCCCTGAGCTGGGGCGTCGTGCCCATGCTCAGCGAGGACCCGCGCAGCACCGACGACATGGTTCGCATTGCCAACAAGGAACTGAAGAAGAGCAGTCTGGCCGACATCGGGGACCGTTACGTGATCACGGCGGGCGTGCCCTTCGGCGTGCAGGGCACCACCAACATGCTGCGCGTGGAAGCCTTGCGAGATGAGGGCGTGGTTTCTCAGTTCTGATCGCTACTTTTAGCAACTGACTTCAAAGACCGACCCGCCCCGACTTCAAACGTCAGGGGCGGGTCAGATTTTTTATCCACAGGCACAGGGTTTATCCACACCTTGCCTGTGGATAAGTCCAGAACAGAACAAATACTTTTGATTGTCCAGGACATTCTCTACAGGGCCTGTGGTTATCCACACCAGCCTGTGCATAACTTTTAGATTTCTCCCCGATCCGCCTGACGTACAAGAGGTCCGTGAAGGCCCCGTGGAGCCTTCAGGTGAGTCAGGACTCCAGAATCAGTCGCGTGAACTTGTCTTTGCCCTTCTGAATGACCGCGCCGCCCTCTGCCGCCAGCTCGGCCCGCGTCAGTTGCCCCTGCGGATCGGTGTAGGTCTCGCCGTTCAGCTTCAGCCCCCTGTTCTGAATCAGCTTTTTGGCCGCGCCGTTGCTGGGTTCCAGGCCAGCCAGGACGACCAGTTTCGCCATGCTGATGCGGTCTGCGTCGATGCTGTCGTTCAGGCCCGCCGTGACGTTAATGGTGGGGATGTTGTCGGGGATGCCGCCCTTCGCCACACTCTTGAAGCGTTCCTCTGCTGCGTCCAGATCGGCGTCGGGAGAGAACCACGGCACCACGGCGCGGGCCAGTTCGCGGTGGGCGGCGACTGGATGTCCGGCCAGAAGCTCTGAAATCTCGGTCTTAGGCAGGTCAGTCAGCAACGTAAAGTAATTTTCTAGCAGTGCGTCCGGCACCTTCATCAGCTTAGCGAACATGACGTGCGGTTCGTCGGTCAGGCCGATGTAGTTGTCCAGACTCTTGGACATTTTCTCGGTGCCGTCCAAGCCCACCAGCAGCGGCAGGGTCATGACCACCTGCGCTTCCTGGCCGTAATCGCGTTGCAGGGCGCGGCCCACCAGATTGTTGAACAGTTGATCGGTGCCGCCCAGCTCCACATCGGCCTCCAGCGCCACCGAGTCGTAGCCCTGCGTGACCGGGTACAGCAGCTCGTGCAGGCTGATCGGGGTCTGGGCTTGCAGGCGTTTGGTGAAGTCGTCGCGCTCCAGAATGCGGGCCACGGTGTACTTGCTGGCGAGGCGGATCACGTCGGCGTAGCCCATCGGCTCCAGCCACTCGCCGTTGTAGCGGATTTCCAGCACCTCCGGCTCGCCGCGCAGGATCAGGCGGCACTGTTCCAGGTAGCTCTGTGCGTTGGCGCGGGTTTCTTCCAGCGTCAGCGGCGGGCGCGTTTTGCTCTTGCCGCTGGGATCACCGATCATGGCGGTGAAATCGCCGATCAGCATGATGACCTGATGGCCCAGATCCTGGAACTGGCGCATCTTGCGGAGGATCACCGCGTGGCCCAGATGCAGGTCCGGGCGGGTGGGATCCGCGCCCAGCTTGACGCGCAAGGGCTTGCCCGTTTTTAAACTCTGCTCCAGCTTGCGGCGCAGATCGTCTTCGGTCACCAGATCGACCACGCCGCGTTTGAGGATTTCAATCTGCTCGTCTACAGGTACATTCCGGCGAATTTCGTTCATATCGACTCCACAAAGAAAAGGCGGCGCAAACCGTTCTGGCTGCGCCGCTTGGGGATTTGGATTTCAGGCTAAGACTGACCTCCTACCGCTAGCGGCAGGGTGGATAGTGTTCTTCCAAAGGGGCACGTCGGGTCAAACGCCTCATGCTGGGCAGTGTAGCGGATAGCATGAGGGGCGTGAAGACCATTCAGGACCTCCGCACGACGTTTCCCCGCCCCGGACGGGTGGAGTGGCTTGGATTGCGCCCGGCCCGCCGCGTGACGCCTGTGCGTGTGCTGGAGGTAGAGGCTCATCCGCTCGTCGGCCTGATCGGGGACCACGGCAAAATGGCTCCTGCCCGTCTGACTGCGCTGTCTGGTGAGATAGAAGCGACGCCCAGACCCTCCAACCCATCCGTCCCCGGCGGTCCCGGCAAGCGGCAGGTCACGCTGATTCAGGCTGAACATCTGCCCGTGATTGCCGCGCTGGCCGGATTGGACGAGGTCACGCCGGAGCTGCTGCGCCGCAACATCGTCGTCTCTGGCGTGTCGCTGCTGGCCCTCAAGGACGCCCGTTTTCAGATCGGCGAGGTGGTGCTGGAAGGCACGGGCGAGTGCCATCCCTGCTCCCGCATGGAAGAGAATCTGGGCGAGGGCGGCTACAACGCGGTGCGTGGCCACGGCGGTCTGACGGCGCGCGTGATCGTCGGTGGCATGATCCGGGAGGGGGATACCGTGACCGCGCTGCTTCCCGAACCCACGGAAAAGGACTGATGGCGCAGAAGCAGGCAGCCCGCGCGGCCCGGATGCTGGGGCGGGCCTTCGGATTCACGCGGCTGATCGTGGAACTGGGCGTGTTCAGCTCGCTGGCCTTCAGTCTGGCGCTGTTCATCGTGGCGATTGTCCAGGCGTATCACACCATCGGCGACGCCTTCCGGCATCTGGGCGAACCCGAGACCACCAAGCACCTTCTGGTGGCCGCCGTGGAACAGGCCGACACGTTGCTGGTGGGGGTGGCCCTGCTGATCATCGGGCTGGGCTTGCAGGGGCTGTTCGTCGGGCGGCTCCAGAACGTGCCGGAGTGGCTGCACGTGGATTCGTTTGATGACCTGAAGCAAAAGCTGCTGGGCGTGGTGGTCACGGCGCTGGCGGTCAATTTCTTCGCGGTGGCGCTGGAGTGGACGGGCGACAACAGCATTCTGGTTTACGGCGCTGCCATTGCCGCCGTGATTCTGGCGGTGGGGGTCTACAGTTCGGTCCTGAGCCGTATTCACGGGCCACCTGCACACGCTGGGCCAGAGAAGCCAGATGCCGATGCCCACCCTTGACGCCCGTCTGGAAGCGGTGTTGGAGCTGATTCGCACGGACGTTCACGCCGACATCGGCAGCGATCACGCCCGCCTGCCTGTGCGCCTAATCCGCGAGGGCCGTGCCAGCCGCTGTATCGCCGTGGAACTGAATCCCGGCCCGCTGGAACAGGCGAGGCGCAGTGTCGCGCGGTCCAGACTGGAAGCCCAGATTGAAGTCCGCGAGGGCGATGGCTTCGGCCCCATTCTTCCCGGCGAAGTGGGCAGCGCCAGCCTGTGTGGCATGGGCGCGTACACCATTCGGGGCATTCTGGAGCGGGCGGGGGAGAGGTTGCCCCCAGCGCTAATCCTGCAACCCAATGACTCCGCCCTCCTAATCCGCCTGTGGGCGCGTGGGGCGGGCTATCACGTCCGTGCCGAACGCCTGATCGCCGGATACTGGCCTTACCCCGTGCTGCGGTTGGAGCGGGCCAATGGTGCAGACCCGGCATACGAGGGTGTGCCGCTGGACGCCGCGCTGAAATACGGGCCGCTGTTGCTACGTCTGGACGGTGAGGTGATTCGCCGTCAGATCAAGGCCGACGTCGCACGCCTGCAAATAGTCGCCGCGCCGGGGCGGGAATCCTGGGGCGAACTAGAAACAGCGAAAACGGCTCTGGCGGTGCTGGACAACGGGGTAAAATAAAAAGCCCGCCTTTCGGCGGTGATGTGAATAAGATAGCGCGGTATTCGGCAATTGTCAAATTTATGCGGCGGGTTTAAAAAATCGCCTGCTAGACGCTCTTTTTTAGCGTAGAGCTTGAAGGCAGATGTATAGCTGGGACTTTCGCAGTTTGATCCCGCTACCCAAAATACAAGGCAATAAAAAAGCCGCCTCGTTCGGCGGTGTTGATAAGAACTATAGCGCTCTATTCGGGTTTTGTCAATTTCATGCGCCTGATAAAAAAAATCCTGTCTGGGGCGGCGTTTTCCGGGTGACTGCAAGAAGCCATTTGCATAGCCCGAAGAGAAGCGGCGAACAGGAACAATCCCATTCGCCGCTCTTCCTGCCGCATCTTTACTCGCGTTCGCGCTCGCGCTCGGCGTTCAACTGGGCCTGAAGCTGGGCCTGACGCTGACGCACGTAGTCCTGATGAAAACGGCTCTCGTCCAGCAGATCGGTGCCCACCGTCAGTTGGCCGGTGGCCAGCTCGCGCATGGCCTGGGTGACCAGATTGCGGGTCCGCACGCGCTGCTCGACGGGCAATACGCTGGGCGCTCCAGCGCGCAGTTGCAGGGCGCGCTTGGCCGTGACGACGCTCAAGCGGTACTTGCTGTCCGTCATCGCGAGCAACTTGTCAATGTCTTTTTCTGCCATAATTCTTAAACCTCCAGTTCTGGCCCATGTTGCCCGGCCTCTTCAATGAGTCAGCTTAACCCCTGTACGTGGGCAGGAGGGGGCATCAGCTTGCAAATGTCGCTTCAGGCCAGCTTCTGCGCCGACTCAGCCGCTGCAAAGGCCGGAAGCCTCCATCGCTGGAAACCCCGGCCTGTGTGGGTGAAGGAGTTTAGGACTGCTCTTCTTCGGTCTTGGCGTCGTCGCTGCTCTCGGCGGCAGTGTCGTCGCCCGCATCGGAGACAGCGTCGGCCTTGGCTTCTTCCAGGGTGGCGTCGCCTTCCAGCACGGCAGCGGCAGCTTCCTCGGTCAGCTCGCCCGCAGCAACCAGACCGGCGATCTGGGCGGCCTGGGTTTCGGCCTCGGCTTCCTCGGTGGTCATGCGCGGAGGCAGCAGGCTAATGACAACCTGATCAGCGTCCACGTTCAGCTTGACGCCTTCGGGCAGGTTGATCTGTCCAGCGGTCACGTGGTCACCGATCTGGAGCTTGGACACGTCCACGATCAGTTCCTGCGGAATGCGGCGCGGGCCGGGGGCGATGATGGCGAGGTTGTGGATGACGGTATCCAGCAGGCCGCCCATGATCTCGCCCTGGCTCTTGCCCTTGGTATGCACGGGCACGGACACTTCAATGGCCTCGCCGTAAGTGACCATGTAGAAGTCCACATGGATTGGCACGCGGCGGCGCTTGTCCATCTGGATGGCCTTAACCAGTGCGGGAAAGGTTTCCTGGCCTTCGACGGTGATGTCGTACAGGCCGGTGGTGCTGGTCTGGCGGAAAGCCCGGTCGAACGCCTTGAGGTCCAGGGCGAAAGAAACGTTGTTTTCCTTGTTGTAGGCGACGGCGGGGATCATGCCTTCGGCCAGCTTTTCGCGGCTCTTGCGGGGTTGGGCGTTCAGTTCCATGTGCGTCTTTTCTCCTTGGCGCTTTCCGTCTTCTGCTTGAGCTTCCCCGCCGCTCGTCGGACCTTTTTTACAGGGACCGGGGGCGGGGGTGGACGGGCAACCCTAGCAGCATAGCAAACCCCAGCCTGAGAGGGGAAGGGCTGCGGGCACGGTCACATTCCACTTCTGCTAAACTGCTGGGCGGCACCGAGCGGCCCCCGCCACTTCTGGACACCAGAGGGGCAGAGGCGGCCCCGGTTGGCACAGCGTCTGAATCGCGCTTTCCAAAGCATTCAGACCTTCAAGGAGCAGACATGATCAGCGTTACCGAACTGAGAAACGGCACCAAGGTGGAAATGGACGGCGGGTTGTGGGAGTGCCTGGATTACTCTCACCTGAAGATGGGACGCGGTGGCGCAAAAGTGGTCACCAAGTTCCGCAACATGGAATCTGGCAGCATCGTGGACCGCACGTTTAACAGCACCGAAAAGTTGCAGGACATCTACGTGGAAGGCAAGACCATGCAGTACCTGTACAGGGACGGCGACGACTACATGTTCATGGACATGGAAACCTTCGAGCAGGTCACGCTGCCCCCCAGTCTGGTGGGCGACGCTTCCAAGTTCATGAAGGAAAACACCGAGGTCGACGTCGCCATGTACGGCGAGAAGGCCCTGAGCATCACCCTGCCCAATCAGGTGATTCTGAAGATCGTGGAAACTGATCCCGGCCTGCGCGGTGACACCGCGTCGGGCGGCACCAAGCCTGCCAAGCTGGAAACCGGCGCGATGGTGCAGGTGCCGCTGTTCGTAGAGCAGGACATCGACATCAAGGTGGATACCCGCACCGGCCAGTACCTCAGCCGCGCCTGAGCTTTGAATTAGGGTCGTCTCTGCCTCTGGGTGGGGGCGGCTTTTTTGATGGAAGAGATGTGCTGATGGGGGAGACATGCTGATCTGTACGGACGTGGATTACCGCCCAGATGGCACAGCGCGGGCTGCTGGCGTGCTGTTTCGGGAATGGACAGACGCTACCCCGACGTGGGAATTGGTCGTCCCTGTCCCGCAGGTGGAGCCGTATCAGCCCGGCGAGTTCTACAGACGGGAACTGCCGTGTCTGCTTGCGCTGCTGGAGGGGGCGGCCCAGGTACATACGCTGGACGCGGTGGTGATCGACGGGTACGTGACCCTGGACGCGGGCGGACGCGCTGGCCTGGGCGCACACCTGTTCGCGGCGCTGAACCAGCAAGTCCCGGTCATTGGCGTGGCGAAAACGGCCTTTCAAGGTTCGGGCCATGCGCTGGCCGTGACGCGTGGCGGCAGCCTCAATCCCCTGTTCGTCACGGCGGCGGGGACCGATATTGCCCAGGCGGCGGCACAGATCGCCCGGATGGCCGGGCCGCACCGCCTTCCTACACTGCTTAAACGCGCCGATACCCTTTGCCGCAGCAAGAAACTGCTGGAAAATGCCGGGGAAAGGTAGAGTTGATCCAATGCTTGCGCGACTCCTGCCCCCTGATCAGTTCTTGAATGCCCCATGCTCTGTGGTGGTCCGCGCTCCACTGGACCCCGCATGATTCCCTGGGTACCGCTGGCCCGCGCCGCCATTCCCGGCACCGATCAGGAGCTTTGCCTCTACCGCCGGGGCGAACAACTGGAGTTTTCCATCCAGATCTCGGGCTATATCAGCGAGCTGATGAACAGCCGCCAGCACGCTTCCGAGGACGCGCTGGCCGAGCTGGGCTGCGCGCCCATCGCGGGCCGCCCTGCGCCGCATGTGCTGGTGGGCGGCCTGGGCATGGGCTTTACGCTGGCCGCCGCCCTGAAGGCGTTGGGGCCGAGGGGCGTGGTCACGGTGGCCGAACTGGTGCCGGAGGTCGTGGAATGGAACAAAGGCCCGCTGGGCGCGTGCGCGGCCTTCCCCATTCGGGATTCCCGTACCCGCGTCCATGTGGGCGACGTGGCCGAGCTGCTGCGCCGTGGGCACGCCAACTACGACGCCGTGCTGCTGGACGTGGACAACGGCCCTGAGGGCATGACGCACCATGGCAACGACTGGCTGTACTCGCCGTCCGGGCTGGCGGCGGCACAACGGACCCTGCGCCCCGGCGGCGTGCTGGCCATCTGGTCCGCCACACCGGACACCCGCTTTACCCGGCGGCTGCAACAGGCCGGCTTCCGGGTAGAGGTCCA
The DNA here is from genome assembly GCF_009017495.1 of Deinococcus sp. AJ005. Taxonomy (NCBI): domain Bacteria; kingdom Thermotogati; phylum Deinococcota; class Deinococci; order Deinococcales; family Deinococcaceae; genus Deinococcus; species Deinococcus sp. AJ005. The sequence goes on from NZ_CP044990.1 coordinate 14,157, forward strand.
GACGGTGCGGGCGCGGCCCGGCAAGGGGACCCGCCACACCATCTGGCTGGCCCACCGCACGCAGGCGGCAGCCGTCGTCCCGGCCCGTGCCCCACAGCAGGAACGTCGGCAGCGACGCACCCAGCGCTGATGTACCTGTGATGAGGAATCGCCAGGCTCGTCCACCAGTCGGGGCATCCTGTTCTGTCGCTGTTCTGCCAGGTCAACGAATCTCAATGCCCGTCAAGAGTGTCTGGCACTGTGAGTTAGGCAGGAAGCCCGTTCCTTTTCTGCTAGATTAATGACGAGATTAAGGTCTTTCCATGAGATGGAGTTCAACGGTTCCCTGGCCCGAGCCGTAACTTCCCCGATTGACCTGCTGACATTGTGTGTCCGAATTCTGGGTCTGGAAAATAAAAAATAATATGAACGGAAAACGATGACAAGTGCCACGGGTAAATTCCTGCTCGATCTGCTCGCCTTCACACTGGCGGCGGTCCTGGCTTACGTTCTGCGCCTGGACGACGCGCTGGGAAGCGTGGACTTCTCAATTCTGATCTATGCCCTGGTCGGGTTGCCGCTGAAATGGCTGGCCCTGCGGTATTTCCGGGTCTCGCGGCACATCTGGCGCTACGTAACCTTCGAGGATCTCAGCCAGTTGGCGTATATGACCGGGCTGGTGACATTGGCCATGCTGTTGCTGACGCCTGTGCTGCGGCTGTGGATCTTCGTGCCGTGGTCTATTCCGCTGATCGAGGGTGTGCTGGCGCTGGGGTTGCTGTCTGGTCTGCGGCTGCTGATCCGCTGGCGGCTGGGTCGCCGCCGCCGCCGTCTGTCCACCCACGCGCAGGCTCCAGACCGGGTGCTGATCGCTGGAGCCGGGGATGCGGGCCGCCTGATGGCCGCCGAGCTGCTGAGATCGCCGGAAAAAGGCATGGAGCCGGTGGGCTTCATCGACGATTCGGCGGAGAAGACGGGCATGGTGCTGGTGGGGTTGCCTGTGCTGGGCACACTGTCACACCTGGGTCAGGCTGTGCAGGATACAGGGGCCACCCTGCTGGTGATTGCCATGCCCTCGGCGGGGGGGCAGGTCATCCGGCAATACGTCAACGCAGCGCGCACGGCGGGTTTGCAGGCGCGCACGGTGCCCGGGCTGTACGAGTTGATGGGCGGTCAGGTCACCACCAATCAGCTCCGCAGCGTCAGCGTCGAGGATCTGCTGCGCCGTGCCCCGGTGGACATCGATCAGGACAGTATTTCCCACTATCTCAATGGTCAGACGGTGCTGGTCACGGGTGCGGGCGGTTCCATCGGCTCGGAGCTGGTGCGGCAGCTCTCGCGCTTTCGCCCGGCCCGGCTGGTGCTGGTGGGGCGCGGTGAGAACAGTATTTTTGCTATCGAGCAGGAGATGAGGCGCGAACGGCCCGACATCCAGGTCACGGCCCTGATCGCCGACGTGCGGAATCCGTCGCGTCTGGAATTCATCTTCGAGACGTACCGGCCCGATGTGGTCTTTCACGCTGCTGCCCACAAACACGTTCCGTTGATGGAAGCCGCGCCCAGCGAGGCGGTTCATAACAATATCCTGGGCACCCGCAACGTGGCCGAACTGTGCCTGAAATACGGGGTCACGCGGCTGGTGAACATCTCCACCGACAAGGCGGTCAACCCCACATCGGTGATGGGGGCCAGCAAACGCATTGCCGAGATGGTGATTGCCGACGCCGCCTCACGCGCAGCAGCGGGGCAGGCGTTCGTATCGGTGCGCTTCGGCAACGTGCTGGGCAGCCGGGGCAGCGTGGTTCCCACCTTCTTGCAACAGATTCAACTGGGCGGCCCGGTGACCATCACCCACCCGGACATGACCCGTTATTTCATGACCATCCCGGAGGCCAGCCGTCTGGTGTTGCAGGCGGGCGGGCTGGCTGACAACGGCAGCGTCTATCTCTTGAACATGGGCGAGCCGGTCAAGATCGCCGATCTGGCCCGCGACGTGATCCGCCTGACCGGCGCGCAGGATATCGAGGTGGTCTTTAGCGGCATGCGCCCCGGCGAGAAGCTGTACGAGGAACTGCTGACGAGTGGGGAGGACGTGATTCCTACCCGCCACACCGAGATCTTCTCGGCCCGCTTGCAGCAGGTCCAGCCGGGACAGCTCGGGGGCCTGCTCGCGGATCTGAGCGCCGCCGCTGGACACGAGGATGCCCGCGCCATCCGCACCCTGCTGCATGGGGCCATCCACGAAAGTCAGATGCAGGTCTGAAGCGTGGAAGAGGCGGCGTGCCGGGCCAGCCCCCGAATCTGATTTCTGGGCCTGATACAAACTTCCGATTTGAGGATTTGGCATGGGCAGATATGACCCCCAGAACCTGTCCTTCTCTTTCTCGCATCCGCTTGGATTTCATCGTTTTTGCAAACGATTCAATCGGAGTCCGTATCGCCTCATCCACCGTGCGGTTCGCCCTGTTGGGCCGTGCATTCCACTCCAGTCCCAGCGGCAGCAGGACGTGCACATCCGCCCCTGTGACTCCAGAGTGGCACCGCTGAGGCTGCTGGTCCTGACACCAGTGCTGGAGTAAACAGCTAGGTCTACGCCGCGCGCGGGCAGCGGACGGTCGGCGGCGCGTCCCCGGTTCGCCAAGGCCAGCTTCATCAGTTCGCTCGCGTCGTCCATGCACATGGGGCAGATCGCGCACGCGCCCTGGGCCAGGGTCTCCAGGATGCCAGTTGAGCAGGCCCGGGTGGACCGGGCAACGCCGGCGCTGATCGCTAGATCCCAGGTGCCGAGCAGCATGTTTAGGTTGCCACGCAGCGCGCAGGTCCCGGCACTCTGGGCTTCCAGGCCGTACCACGCGCCCAAACGCTCCAGAAAAGCCGTGCGGGTGTCCAGCACCCGGCTGCGGGCGAAGTTGCGGTAGGCTCGGCGCGTCGCCGCGCATGGCCCGCAGCACAGCGTGGCTGCGCTGCGTCACGCCGAGGACTTCGGCGGCACTGGCCCCGTTCAGGGTGTCGATCAGCTCAGGGGTGGGCAGTGCGCCGGCAGCCAGGATCTCTCCCAGGACGCGGGTGGTGGGTACCAGAATTTGGCCTGGGGCCGTGTTGGGTCCCCTGGGCTTCATTGGCGGGCCTTGCAGTCAGGACAAAGACACCCTTGGCCACCCTCCACGCGTCTCTACCTCCAACGTTGCCTCTTCCTGCAAACTGCGCCACGCCACCTTGCCGGTCGCGCCGCGTGGCAAAGCGTCCACGAACCGGACCTCGCGGGGGGCCTTGTAGTGGGCCATGTGTTCGCGTGCCCAGCCGATCAGGGCTGCCTCGTCCGGGTGCTGGCCGGGGCGCGGCACGATGACCGCGCAGACCCGCTCGCCGGTCCGCGTGTCCGGCACCGCGATCACGCAGGCTTCCTGCACGGCGGGGTGGGCGTGCAGCAGCGCCTCCACCTCGGCGGGCCAGACCTTCATACCGCCCACGTTGACCATCCGCTTGAGCCGGTCGACGAAGAAGAAATACCCCTCGGCGTCTACATATCCCAAGTCCCCGGTGCGGAAAAAGTGCTGGCCGCCCAGCTCCAGAAACGCCTCCGCTGTCGCCTCCGGGCGGTTCCAGTAGCCCTGGAATACCTGCGGTCCGCGCGTCACGATCTCCCCCACCTCGCCCTGTGGGACTTCCTGTCCTGACTCCGGGTCCACGATGCGGGAGTCAACGTCGAAGACCGGCAGGCCCAGGCATTGCAGTTTGGGGCGGTTCATGGGATTGAAATGGCTCTGCGAGATGGTCTCGGTCAGGCCGTAGCCCTCCACGAAGGTCAGGCCGATCAGGTCACGCAGTTGCCGGGCCAGGGCTTCGGGCATGGCCGCGCCGCCGCCCACGATCATCCGCAGCGTGGGCATGTCGGCAGCCGACAAATCAGGCAGGCTCAGCAGGTCCACCACCAGCGTCGTGATGGCGAACCACACGGTCACGCCCTGGGTGCGCGTCAGCTCGCGGGCCAGCGCCTTGTCCCAGCGGGCCATCATGACCACCCGGTTGCCCAGGTACAGGCCCATCAGCATGTCGTGGACGAACGCCGAGACGTGAAACAATGGCAGGGTCATCAGCAACACGTCGGCGGGGTTCGCGCCGCGCATGACCGCGCTGCCGGTCACGTTGGCCTGCACGCTGCCGTGCGTGTGCATGGCCCCCTTGGGTTTGCCGGTGGTGCCGCTGGTGTAGGGCAGCGCCGCCAGATCCTGCGTACCCACTTCAGCCTCAGGTGCGGGGGAAGCGCGCAGGGCGGTCTGCCAGCTCACGTCCCCGGGCTGGAGTTCGGGACGGGTGTCCAGTCCGGTGGGCAGGGGCAGAGTGGTGCCTTCCGAGAGATCCGCGACGACGGCGTGTGCCAGCCCCGCTGCCTTGACGTCTGCGTACTGTTCGCCCCCCACCACACCAACGGTGACGCCTGCGTCCTCCAGAAAGTAGCGGTACTCGTCTGGTCTGAGCATGGGCGGCAGTGGCACCAGCACCGCGCCCAGCCGCCAGGTAGCGTGCGCCGCCGCCACCCACTGTGGGCTGTTCTGCATGGCGATCAGCACGCGGTCACCATGCCCGACGCCCGCTGCCGCCAGATGACCGCTCAGCGCATCGGCCTCGGCCAGCAGTTCGCGGTACAGCACCTCGCGTCCGTAGTACCACAGGGCCACCTTGTCGGGATAACGCTGGGCCGACACCCGCAGGTTGTCGTACAGACTGGTCTGCGGCACGTCCAGACTGAAGGGCTGTCCGGGCGGCCAGGAGCGGGTGCTGGGGCTGAGCGGCTGAGTAGGGCGGGCGGATGAGGACTGGGTCATGTGCTGTTCCCCCTGAACGGCCAGCGCGGACGGCAGCCGCTGCCACGAATTTTTGACGTTGAAGACGGTGTTCAATCTACCCTATGCCAGCAGAGAAGTTTGACGTGGGGGCGCGTGCCCGGCCATGATGGGTCATCTTCAATCCAGCTTCCCGCCAGATGGACGCGTCTGTCTGGCCGGTTCCTTCCCACCCTGTATCTCTGCCGCGCAAAGGAGTTCTGCATGACCGCACAGACCGTGACTGGCCCCATTTCCGCCGATCAGTTGGGCTTCACCCTGCCGCACGAACACGTCATCTTCGGCTATCCCGGCTATCAGGGGGACGTGACCCTGGGCGTGTTTGACCACGCCGCCGCGCTGGACGAGTGTGTGCGGGTGGCCGGGACCCTGCGCTCGCGTGGCGTGCAGACCGTCGTGGACGCCACGCCCAACGAGTGCGGACGCAACCCCGCCTTTCTGCGCGAGGTCAGTGAAAGATCCGGCCTGAATATCCTGTGTTCCAGCGGCTTTTACTATGAGGGCGAGGGGGCCACCGCCTATTTCAAGTTCCGTTTTTCGCTGACCGACGGCTTCTCTGAAGTCTACGAGATGATGCTGCGTGAGGTCACGGACGGCATCGGGACGACGGGCATCCGGGCGGGGGTTCTCAAGCTGGCCAGCAGCCGCGACGAGATCAGTCCATACGAGCGGGTCTTTTTCCGGGCGGCAGCCCGCGTACAGCGCGAGACGGGCGTGCCGATCATCACCCACACCCAGGAGGGCCGCCAGGGACCGCAGCAGGCCGAACTGCTGGTGGGCGAGGGCGCTGATCCGGGGCGCGTCATGATCGGCCACATGGATGGCAACACGGACCCGGATTACCACCGCGAAACCCTGAAACACGGCGTCAACATCGCCTTTGACCGGCTTGGGTTGCAGGGTCTGGTGGGCACGCCGATGGACACGGACCGCCTGCGGGTGCTGGAGGCGCTGCTGGGCGACGGGCACGCCGGGCACATCCTGCTGTCGCACGACACCATCTGGCACTGGCTGGGCCGCCCGCTCCCGATGCCGGAAGCCATCCTGCCCGCCATCAAGGACTGGCATCCCCTGCACCTAATGGATGACATCCTGCCCGAACTGCTGCGGCGCGGCATTTCACAGCAGCAGATCGACCAGATGACGGTCAAAAACCCCGCACGCGTCTTCGGATAGGCGGCATGGGGAGACACACCAGGCGGGCCAGCTAGGCCAGTGATGGTGGTGCGGGGAGCAAGCCCAGCCGCTGCACGGCCCCCCACGTCTGAGGTCACTGCGCTGGTGCGCGGCGCGGCGGAGTGAGAGACGAGGCCGACAAGCAGACGCTATCAGTCACTGAAGGCTGTTCAGCCCGGTGCTGAGGATGCCGCTCCAGTACGGAGCATTCTCAGCGTGGGACTGAATATCTGTATGCCATTTCATCTGTGGAAAATTCTGTACCTTCAACCTTTGAGCCAGGCGTCCAGGAGTTCGTTGATCAGTGTGCTGGCCTCCTTGCGCTCGTCCAGCAGGCGTTTGCGCGCTTCTAGGTAAGTCTGGCCGTGGAGCAACACAGTCACTTGCTGGTAGTCAGGGTTCGAGCGCTTGCCGGGTGGTCGGCCCACCCGGCGGCGTGGCTCCTCTGGCGCTTTTGGCACTGTGGTCACGGCCTGGTCCGCCGCTTCCTGGGGGTGGCGTTCTCTCATCAACTTCAGCGCCGCATACTTGCTGCTGGTCATGCCTTGCTCCCGACTGCTGCGACGATCTCGTTCGCGGCGCGGTCGTAGTCCAACCATGCCAGTTTCGCTGAGCGCTGCCCTTTGAGGGTGTAGACCGGCACCCTCTGCGCGCTCGCGTGCCGGAACGCCACAGTCTACCGAATGGACGAGCGCATCACTGGCAGGCCATCTGTCTCCAGTAGCGTCCGCCCCTCCCGGGATGGTGATGGCGGCACCAGGGTGAGCAGGATGCGGTACGTTCCGCCGATGCCGTGCAGGGCTTCGGGCGTCTGTAGCAGAGCATCCAGGCTCATGGTTTCAGGACTGATGGGCAGCACCAGCAGGTCACAGCCGCCAACGAGGTCGCGCAGTTCGTCGACACTGGAGCGCGGCCCAGTGTCGATGACGATGTACTCAAACTGCCGCGCGTGCTTCATGGCCTGCCCCTCAGGCGCCACTGTGAAGGGCAGCGTCCTGTGTGCAATCGCGAGCGCGCCACCCTCAGATATGGGGGCGGCGCGCTGTTTATTGATACCTGCGTAATTTGGGAACAGCTTACCCTGCAGCCATGCCACAGATTTGGCAACCTGAAAGGCTGACCCGTTCCCAACTGGAGGAACGGCGTTTGTTCGCGGAACCTTACATCCGAGAGGACAAGCTCAGTTCCGCACAGCTCGCTGAGCTCTGCGGCGTAGGTTCCAGCACCGTCCGAAAATGGCGTCAACGACTGCGTGACCAAGGTTCACTGGAAGCGACCTTTGGCTCAGGCCCGCCCAGACGTCTCCCGGATGAGCAGATCGCGGATGTGATGGCGCTGCTGCAAGCAGGGCCTGATCCACACCTTTCCCCCGACCAACGCTGGACCTGTCCCCGAGTGCGGAAAGCCATCGGCCTGAAATTTGACGTCAGGTACCACGTGGATCACTTGAGTCGCTTGCTCCATGCATGGGGATTCTCACGGCAAAAACCGACGAAGCGGGCAGCAGAACAAGATCAAGAAGTGGTCATCGCTTGGATCGAAACCGTGGTGCCTGAGCTCGAAAAAAAGATGGAAGACGGAGAAACGCTTGCTTTTCTAGACGAAGTGGGTTTCAGCTTGAAACCCACGGTATCGCGGACCTGGGCGCCGTGTGGACAGAGCCCGGTGCTCGACGCCAAAACCAATTGGGACAAGGTTTCGACGATTGGGGCGATCACGACGGCAGGCCAGTTCTTACAGCAGACTCATTAGGCCGCCATCAAAGGCACTCAGGTCATCCAGTTCCTGACCCACCTGCTTCGACATGTGGCTGGGAAGGTCACGGTGATCCTCGACAACGCCAGCATTCACAAAACGAAGGCGCTGAGGTGCGTCTGTCTCAGGAGATGCACCTGCATAACTGACCGCAAAGCGCTCCCAGCCGAGAGAATCTGGGAATGTCAAAGTCACAGATTCCGGGGGAGCGCGTCCGCATTCTGGCAGATGAGTTCCTGGCCGTCCCCGCCACGTCGTATCAGCAGCGCAGCCTGGAGGCTGCGCTCTTCATGTCCCTGGACACGGCGACCAAGACGGCACTCCACCGCGCTGAGTTGGTCAGTAAGAGTGCGCTCAGTCGCCTCTTGAACGAATATTCCTGGGATACCGAGGCGTGCTGGACCCTGCTGGAGCAGGCTCAATGAGACTGCTTGCGGTTGGCCGCCAAGGGACAGCATCGCCCCCTCCTCCGGCTCAGTGTCGATCTGACCAGCGTGGAGAAGTGAGCCGTTCCCAACTCGATTCGCCGACGTTTCCGAATCCGCGTCCTCGCCGACAGCGGCTCCCTGGCCGCTGTGTTCCTGGATGAGGTTCGGCAGCTTGGTTTTGAGTTCGTCGTGGGCGTTCGCACCACTCGGCGCACCCTGCATCCAGGGGAAATCACGGTCTCGGATTGCCCACACGGCGGTTACGTTGAACTCAAGAATTGGCCGTATGAGATGCTGACATTGGGACGCTTTGACCGGGGAGACCGAACCTTTCATGCCGTGTCTTCAGAACTGATGGAGGGAGATGAGGTGATCGCCGAGGGAAAGGCGCGGTGGAACGAGGAGTCCTTTTTCAAGGAAGGGAAGCATTAGTTTGGCCTGGCGCAGTTCGCGTTGCGAACTGCCGTGGGGTTGGATCGTTGGATTCTGCTGGTCTTCCTGGCCTGGACACCATGAATCCTTCATCGGCAAGACGGGCTGACCCTGGAGGAATGTGCATTCCTGGCGCTCGTTACAGTGTTGCCCCAGTTGCATCTCAACCGACTGGTGCACCTGTTCTCGAAGAACGCCGAATTTCTGCACCAGCACGGCTATTTACTTCCCTCTACAAGGTGCAACTCCTGAGTATTGACGTGGACCTGTTGCTGCAGTCGAAATACTGCATTTGCGGACTCAACGGAAAAAACCCCTGTACCGCCTGTCCAAAGGTCTGGAACTCAAGACATGTCAGCTGACCTGGCGAGATGAGCATGGCAAGAAGTACACGGTGTTCGAGTTGCGGACAGGGAATGTGCAGGACCAGCTGCCTCCTAGCATGCACCCCAGCGGCCAGCCGTACACCTAGTCTGACGGGATCCGCCCAGCTATCACGATCTACCCGAGCTGCCCAGGGAACTGGTCATGCTCATGCAAAATTGGGATCGTCTGAAAGCCACAATGGACGCGGCCAACCCGAATACGCCTCAGCCTCAGGCCAGAGCCCTGCCCCAATCCAGAGCCTCCAAGCGCCTGCGTGCAGTCGCCCCCACTGATCGCGTCCGGCAGGTGTTTAACGCCGCAACCTCGCTGTCGGACGTGCTGGGGCGCAACGGGTATAAGGCCCAGGGTATCGACCGCTGGACCGCGCCGACCAGCACCACGGGTACGCCCGGCGTGACCCTGATTCCGGGTGGTGAAAACGACCCGGCGCGGGCGTATTCGTACCACGCTGCCGACACGCTGAATACGGGGGACCCACACGACGCTTTCAGTGTGTGCGCGATACTGGAGCATGCTGGTGACGAGGGCGCCGCGCGCGCCACGTTCGCAGCCACACTTCAGGAGCTCGAAGCGAAAAACGCACCGGACGAAATCTGGGTCAACGACTACGGCCTGCGTGGTGGGCAACTGTTGCGGCTCCATGAAACCAGAATTGGGACCGTCGAGTCCCCTCTGACGACGTTCGCGGCGTTAATCACCTCGGAAATTCGCCGGAGTGACGGTGTCGAGGACGCTGAACTGACCTTTCAGATCACGGGGAGCGTGCCGGGCGGCCATAAGCTGACCACCGTCAATGTGCCAGCCAGTGACTTTTCCAGCATGGGTTGGGTGATTAAACACTGGGGAAGCAGGGCCATCATTTTCGCGGGAGCGCGCAGCATGGATTACACCCGTGACGCCATCATGCAACTGAGTAATCATCTGGGCGTCGTTAACTGCACGGTCTACCTGCACACCGGCTGGACGCAGCACCCTGAGTACGGACCGCTTTATCTGTCCGCCGGCGTGGTGATTGGCCCTCAGGGTGTGATCGACAACATCAAAGTGGAGCTGGAGGGTCGTCTCGCCGACTACGCGTTACCCCAGATACCCCGGAAGGAGATGCTGCGGGGGAATGTTCGCGCCTCTGTGAACCTGCTGAGCCTCGTCCCCGACGAGATTGGGTTTTCCATTCTTGGGGCTGCATTTCGCTCAGTCCTCGGACGTAGAGATTTCACGGTTTTCCCCGTTGGGCGTACCGGCACAAACAAAACAACGTTCCTGGCGCTGGTCCTGAGCCACTTTGGATCTGTCTGGCAACACGATCACATGCCTGAAAACTGGGAAAGCACCGTCAACGCCTTGGAGCGATTCGCGTTTCTGGCGAAGGACGTACTTCTGGTCATCGACGATTACAAGCCAAGCGACGCGCATGACCAAGTGAAGAGCAAGCTTTCCCGGATGGTGCGGGAACAGGCGGACGGCGCAGGTCGGTCACGCGTTAATCGGAGTGGGCGAGGCTTGCACTCCAGCAACTTTCCCCGTGGCACGCTAATGACGTCCGCCGAAACTTGGCCCAGCGGACACAGTGATCAGGCTCGGACGCTGCTCGTCAACATCAGCGCGCCGCTCCTTGGGTACAGACTTCCTGACGGAAGCCGTGAAAAATCTGCTGCTTTCTACGCTGCGGCTGACCTTGGACGGGACGGCGTGTATGCGGGAACGATGGCAGGACTTATTCAGTACATTGCTCAGCACTACAGTGAGGTGGAGACCAGCAGCCCTGAACACAAGATGGCCGTTCGTAGTCTTGCAAGGCTGTTCACAGGTGGCCACGACCGCACGCCCCTTATCTGTGCCGAACTGGCGCGGGGTTGGCAGGTTTTCCTCACCTTCGCGCAGACCACGGGAGAAATCAGCGAGCTTGAGGCTGACACCCTTTGGCAGCGCGCTGTGGTCGCCCTGGGCGTTGTGGCCCGCTCTCAGGCCAGCTATCACAATGAGGTCGATCCGGCACGCCGCTTTATGCACCTGTTGCACGATTTGCTCAGTTCCGGCAGGGCGTATCTGGCAGACGCTGTGTCTGGGGGTGCGCCCAGAGAACACGCTGAGGAAGTGGGGTGGCGCTATTACGGTGACGAGGGCCCCCTGAGTAGAGATGGCAAAGCGGAGCGCCTGGGATGGATCGGCCAGTTGCCCAACGGGGAGATGTGCTTGCTTCTCAATCCGGACATCACAACATCAGCAATTGCCAGACTGGCTGAAGCGACTGGCGTCTCCTTTCCCCTGACGCGGGAACCGCTGGGGGCAGCTTTGAAAGACAGCGGCATCCTGGGACCAGTTGAGAAAGGCAAGACCACCCATAAACGTGCCGTGCACGGCGCAGCCAGACGCGCGAACGTCTGGCATATCAAGTGGCAACTCTTCGTTGCTGATCTGGAGACCGTAGGTACAGAAACAGATTTTTCTTCGACTGAAACGGCCTTACTATCTGTTCCCCTCAATACCCATCTGCAGGGACACGCCGGGACACAACGCGAAGAAGATCTGCCACCAACCCTGTTTTAGACCTGCTCTTGCAGAGAAAGGGAGACAGTTAAGGAGGCTTGCACACGGTTCATTGCCGTGTGCAAGCCATGAAAGCCAGGTTTCCCCAACTGGCTTCGGGGTAAGCCCCGATCTGAGTGCAAAAAGCATGTACTCAGCCAAGCGAGGAGAGAGACGATGACAAAGAAAGTAAAACGCCCGGCCAGAAATGACGCCGCAGCCGTCCTGGACAGCACCCAGAGACAGCGCCGGACCAAGGGGCGCGGCAACGGCAGCGGAACGGTCTGGCTCGACGAGAGCATCGGCAGATACAGGTGGCAGATCACGCTCCAGACGCTGGTCGGCGGGCGGTGCAAGACTCTCAACGGCCGGGCCAGGACGAAGACGGGTGCTGAAAAGGCCATGCGAGCCGCCCTCGTCGCTCACGATGAGGGTGACCTGCAAGCACCGGACACCATTACCGTGGAGCGGCAGGCCGAGATCTGGCTTCGCCGTCGTCAGGCGGTGGAGCCCCGGACCCTGGCCCTTTACCGCCAGGAGCTTGACTACGCACTGGTTGTGATCGGCCAGCAACGGATTCAGAAAGTCTCAACTGCCACCCTCAAAGACCTCGTGGCCGCCCTGAATCGCAAGGAGATGGCTGCTGGGTTGGGCAAGGGTAAGCCCATGTCGCCGCGCACGCACAGCAAGGTCGTGATCCGGCTGCGCGCCGTGTTCGCCGAGGCGGTGCTTGACGGAACCATCAAAGTGTCGCCTATGAATGGCGTCAAACGCGAGCGCGCACCCCAACCTGCCATCGCCGCGAAGGGCCGGGTCCTGGAGTAGGCACAACTGGCGAAATTCCATGCTCTGGGGACGCTGTTGTGGCAGGCTGGAATTTCCCGCCTGTGGCCGGCTCTGTTCGCGGCGGTCAGTGTGGGTCTGCGGCGTGGCGAGGCTCTGGGATTCACCTGGAACGACGTGGACTTTAAAGAAGGCATATTGAATATCCAGCAGCAGGTGACCGGGCACAAGGGGGGAGCCAGGGTCGGTCCTTTGAAAACAGGCAATGCTCTGAGAGAAATTCACATGCCGCCCAGTCTGGTGACTCTTCTGCAAGCACACCAGATACAGCAGCAGGCAGAGCGCAGCGTCCTGGGCCTGCCCTGGATAGTGGACGGCCCGGTGTTTGCGACGGCCGAGGGCAAGATCACGCACCCCGACAATATCAACCGCGCCCTGGGCCGGCTGAACGACTGGAGCCAGAAAGGTGCGAGCGCCGTTCCCGGACACTGGTGGATCTCCTACCCCGAACTGAGGGCGGCGCTTTAGGCGTTGCACGCAGATGGGACCGCGCTGCCCAGGATCGCGCCCCATGATCTGAGGCACACCTACGCCACGCTGGCGCTGCGCCGTGGGGTCCCGCTCGCGGTGGTCAGCAAACGTCTGGGACACGCCAAGGTGTCGATCACCAACGACATCTACCGCCACGTACTGCCCAGCGAGGACCGGGCGCACGTCATCGACCTGTTTGCGACGCCGCCAGATCCTCTGGACTGATCCACTACAGTCGGAGACCCCAGGAGGCCTGTTCAGCCCTGGGGTCTCTTTCTACGCTTGCCGTCCTGGACGGCCTTTTTGTGGTGCACCCCAATGGACTCGAACCATTGACCGACCGCTTAGAAGGCGGTTGCTCTATCCAACTGAGCTAGGGGTGCGTACGGCGCTACAGGTCTGTGAAAGGGCAAAAGCTCCCGCAGGGGGAGCCTTGTATTGGGTGTGGAGCGAGATCACGGATTCGAACCGAGGCCAGAAGCTTGGAAGGCTGCTGTGCTACCACTACACCAATCTCGCCCATTGCGCGTGGCCCGCTGGGAAACGGGAAACATGTGGTCGAGGCGACTGGATTCGAACCAGCGACCCCTTGGTCCCAAACCAAGTGCGCTACCGAGCTGCGCTACGCCTCGACACTTCCACGCGCAGGCGGCACTATAGCAAATGTCAGGCCCACAATGTCCAGAGGTAAGCCAGCAGGCGTATGCTGCCCCCAGCATGAGTGTGGCCCCGCGTCTGAAAACCTATCTGGATCTGGTGAAATTTGAACACACTGTGTTTGCCCTGCCCTTCGCGTATGCGGGGATGTTGCTGGCGAGCATGACGCAAAATGGCACCGGCTGGCCCGGTCTGGGCGTGGTGATCTGGGTCACGGTGGCGATGGCGGCGGCTCGCACGGCGGCGATGGGCGCAAACCGCGTGATCGACCGCGCCATCGACGCCCGCAATCCGCGCACGGCGGGGCGTGAGGTCCCGGCGGGCAAGGTCAGCCCGGCCCAGGCGTGGGCGCTGGTGGGCGTCAGTCTGGCGGTCATGGCCTTCGCGGCGGCGCAGCTCAATCCGCTGTGCCTGGCGCTGCTGCCGCTGGCGGTGGTATTCCTGATCGGCTACCCTTACACCAAGAGATACACCTGGCTGTGCCACGCGTGGCTGGGCGTCACTGACGGCGCGGCGGCGGCAGGAGGATATGTCGCCGTGACTGGCCACTTTGCGCCCACTGCCTGGGTGCTGTGGGCCGTGGTCATTTTCTGGATGATCGGCCTAGATGTGATCTACGGCACGCTGGACCGGGATTTTGACGTGAACAACGGGATCAAGAGCATTCCCGCCCGTTTCGGTATTCCACGCGCCCTGAAGATTGCCGCCGCCAGCCACGCGCTGACCTTCGCGCTGCTGCTGCTGGTGGGCGTGGTGGCCGGGGCCAGTGGCTGGTATTACCTGGCCGCCGTGGCGATGGGCGCGATCTTGCTGTACGAACACCGCATTATCAACCCCAACGATCTGGGTCGGGTCAACGTGGCCTTTTTCGACGCCAACATGTGGCTGGCCCTGACCATGCTGGCCGGGGTAATCGTGGACGTGACGTGGCGCACGCTGACCTGAAATCCGATCTGGGCTTCATTCCTTTAGAGGCTGCACAGGCGTTTGCAGATGGCGACGAGCGGCTGGCGCTGACGCTGCTGGCCCGCGCCCGTGATCTTCAGGCGGGTGGGAGTCGGGGCTGGGCGCTGCTGGAGCGGCTGCACGGCCTAGTCCTCATCCACATTCTGCGCGAGGTGGAGGGAACCTTCGCGCTGGAGCGGGCCGACGCGCTGCTGGACCGGCTGACTGAGAACGAACTGGACGGGAACGCTCCGTACCCCACGCTGGGTCTGCTGGAGGAGCGGCTGGACCCTGGAGAAACGGTCTGTCCGCTAGAATCCCCGGCATGACCGACGCCGCGTTTCCCCTCCGACTGCGCTGGAGGAACCGTTGACGCTGGAAAGCTCCGAGCGGGACTTCGCGGCGCGTTACGCATCCCACGCCGCCCACGGCCTGATCTACCCGCAGCCCGAGGGCAGTCCGCTGCTGGAGTTCGTGGCCGGAGGCCGGGTGCTGTATCTGTTTGACCGCAGCGGCCCCTACTCGGCCCAGCCCGGTAAGGCGCGGGTGGTGGTCCACGGCGTGCTGGAGGCGGACTCGGTAGAACTGCTGGCTGGCACTGAACACCGTGAAGTCCTGAGTGTGCAGGGCGTCTCGGCGCTGGCGGGCTGTGGACAGATCACCCACACTGTGGGCAAGGCATGGGTGGTTCAGGCGCGGCTGCCGCTGGTGCTGGCGGCCTTCGGAGAACTACCCCAGGTCACCCCCGGCCAGTGGATCACCTTTAGAACGCTCGCGCCACTGCATGGGTTTGTGGTCTGATCCATGCAGTGGTGGCCAGCCGTCACAGGCATCAGGGAGTGCTTTTCAGGCTGCGCCGGATCATCCTGGACCGTCTCTAAAGGTTGATGAATTCAGTTGGCTTGGCGGGAGATGTGCTTCTGGCAACTGATCAATCACCAGAGCCGGATGAAAGCCGATTAAGCACCTCTCGCGTATTCTCATGAGAACGCTCCCTAGACTGGCGGTATGGAACGCAAGCCTCTTGTCCTCGTGATCGAGGATGAAAAAGATATCGCCCGCTTTATCGAACTCGAACTGGCCGCAGAAGGCTACGCCACCGAAGTTGCCTTCGACGGCGTGACCGGCCTGTCCAAATTCCGCGAAGTCAACCCCGATCTGGTGATTCTGGACCTGATGCTGCCTGTGCTGGACGGCCTGGAAGTCGCCCGGCGCATTCGCAAGACCAGCAACACCCCGATCATTATCCTGACCGCCAAGGACGGCATTCAGGACAAGGTTGAGGGGCTGGATTCCGGCGCGGACGATTACCTGATCAAGCCCTTTTCCATCGAGGAGCTGCTGGCCCGCGTGCGCGCCCACCTGCGCCGGGTCAATCCTGCCGTGACCGGCGAGGTCCGGGTGGCCGATCTGGTCATGAACCTTGACGGGCGCGAGATCTTTCGGGGCGGGCGGCGTGTGGAATTGTCGGCCAAGGAGTTCGAGCTGCTGGAACTGCTGGCCCGCAACCCCGGCAAGGTCTTCTCCCGCTTCGAGATCGAGGAAAAGGTCTGGCCCGAATACACCGGGGGCAGCAACGTGGTGGACGTCTACATCGGCTACCTGCGCCGCAAATTGGAGGAGGGCGGCGAGCGTCGTCTGATCCATACTGTGCGTGGCGTGGGCTACGTGCTACGCGAGGAATAATCCCGCTTTACCAGAACCTCTCAGCCTCTTATTCTCCTGACCCTCACGCCTGACCGCTACACTGCCGGGCGTGAGGGTTCCTTCGTTGCCACATCCGTCCGTCGGGGCCGCCCGCATGGTCAGGGGGGGAGCTGCGCCCGCCAGTTCGGGAATCCACCGCCGCAAAACCCTGCGCTGGCGGCTGACCCAGTTCTACACGGCGCTGCTGGCTGTGCTGCTGACCACCGTGGCCGCCACCACGCTGCTGATCATGCGGAACAACCTGCTCACTGGCGTCAACCGCGATCTTGTGACCATTTACGGCCAGTTCGTGCAGTTTTTACCGTCTCAGAATCTGTCGCCCTTCAACACCGACAACCGGGACGAGGGGGGTGATCTGCTGGGCGTGCGCTACCAGTTTCCCAATTACGCCTTTCAAGTCGAGCGGCTGACCTTCTATGATCTGCCGGGTCTGGGTGCCCAGCTTGACCAGGCAACCACGTCCGCCCAACGCCAGAGTCTGCTTGATGCCCTCAATTCTCTGCGCGCTCAGACGCGCGATTCCACTGGGATTGACCGCACGAAGCCCATCACGCTGTCTGACGAACAACTGGCCGAGCTGATCAACTCGCCGGACGGCCAGTTGTTGATCGATCAGGACGTGCAGGAGGCGTACCGCGACAAGCCCACGCCCATGCGCGTGCTGGTGCGGCTGGCCCCGCTGTCCCTGCAACCCTCGCCGCTGGGGCTGCCAGGCAGCAACGAGACGCTGACCATCGCGTACGTGGGGCGTAGTCTGGACGACATCCAGCACACGCTGGCGGACCTGCGGAACGTCATTGTGCTGCTCTTTTTAGCGGGCCTGATCACAGCGGGGGTGGGCGCTTACCTGCTGGCGGGGCGGGCGCTGCGACCCCTGGGGCTGGTGCAGCGCGCCGCCGAGGGCATCGGCGGACAGAACCTGACCGAGCGCGTGCCCGAACCCGAAACGGGGGACGAGGTGCAGGCGCTGGCCGGGGCGCTGAACAGCATGCTGGGCCGCCTGGAAGACAGTTTCGAGGCCCAGCGCAGGTTCACCAGTGACGCCAGCCATGAACTGCGAACGCCGGTCACCGCCATCAGCGGCCACGCCAGCTATCTGCTGCGCCGCACCAGTCCCAGCGGACAGCAGCAGGAAAGCCTCAAGATCATCCGCAGCGAGTCCGAGCGGCTGACCAACCTGATCGCCAGCCTGCTGCAACTGGCCCGCAGTGACAGCGGCGCGCTGGTGATGGCCCGCGATCCGATCCTGTCGGGCCTGTTTCTGGCCGAAATTGCCCGTGAGCTGATGCCGCTGGCCCAAGCCCAGAACTCGCGCCTGCCGGTGGCCGGGCAGGACGTGACCTTCGAGGGCGACAGTGACCGCCTCAAGCAGGTGATCATCAATCTGGTCAGCAACGCCCTCAAGGCCGGGGCGCGGACCATCACCCTGAGCAGCCAGCCGGAAGAGGACGGCACCGAGGTGCGCCTGAGCGTGACCGACGACGGCCCCGGTATTCCTGGGGACCAACTGGACCGTCTGTTTGACCGTTTCTACCGTCTGGAAGACAGCCGCAGCCGCGATGTGGGCGGCGCGGGCCTGGGCCTGAGCATCGCGCGCGGCATCGTGGAGGCGCACGGGGGCCGCATCTGGCTGGAGAGCGAGGTGGGCAAGGGGACGGCGGCACACGTACAGTTGCCCGTGGGTGACGTGCCGATTCTGGATGACGAGGACGTGCCGTAGGTGGGCAGATAAGCGGAATGGGGAAGCGAATTGCACTGCTTCCCCATTCCAGTTTTGAAACCCCTACTTCTGCAACTCCCGCAACTTGCGGTACAGTTCCTTTTCCTCATCGCTGGGGGTGGCAGGCACGGTCACGTTCAGACGCACGTACAGATCGCCGCGCGTGCCGTCCTTTTTAGGCCAGCCCTGGCCACGCAATCTCATGCGGCGGCCCCCGCTGCTGCCGGGGGGAATGCTTAGGTTGCCGCGCCCGCCCAGGGTCTGCACGCTGATGTCGCCGCCCAGCGCGGCCAGCGGGGCAGGGACGTCGGTAGTGGTGGTCAGGTGATCGCCGTCCAGATCGAAGCGGGCGTCCTCCAGCACGCGGATGGTCAGCAGCACGTCGCCGCCCCCTGGCCCCTGCCCGGCCAGCCGTAGCCGTGCGCCGTCGCGCGTGCCCGCCGGAACGCGCAGGCTCAGGCGCTTGCCGTCCACGTTGATCACCTCGTCGCTGCCTGTAAACGCCTCTGCCAGCGTGACCTGCAACTCGCCTTCCACGTTCTGCACAAATCTCCGCCCCTGCCCTACCCCGCCCAGACCGCCCAGCAGGTCTTCAATATTGACCTGCTGCCCGCCGGGCATGCCGCCCATCCCCCCGGCACCCGCGCGCCCGCGCGCTGCCTGACCGAACAAGCCCTGGAAGAAGTCGCTGAACTGCCCCGGATCGAATCCGGCGAAGTCGCCGCCCTGAAAATTGCCGCCGCCGGGAAAGCCGCCGCCCTCGCCGTAGCCCGGCGGCACCTGCCCAGTGTGGCCGAACTGGTCATAGACCTTGCGCTTCTCAGGGTCACTCAGGACGGCATACGCCTCGCCGATTTCCTTGAAACGGTCAGCGGATTTCTCGTCTCCTGCATTCTTGTCGGGGTGATACTGCTTGGCCCCCTTGCGGTAGGCCGACTTGATATCCGCATCGGACGCCCCACGGGAGACGCCCAGCACATCGTAATAATCTTTGTAGGCCATAGCGCCTCCGGCGTGTCTAAGGGTCAAGAGTCTGAGGGTCTAAGAGTCAAAGAAGCTGGGCGGGGAGATAGTCTTTTAACTCTCAGACCCTTTGACCTTCAGACCTTAGACACTCACAAGTTCCAGATACAGCCCCTCCACCTTCGCCCGCGCCCAGGGTGTGCGGCGCAGAAATTTCAAGCTGCTCTGAATGCTGGGGTTGGACGAAAAGCAGTTGATCGGGACGCGGTGGGCCAGTTCCTCCCAGCCGTAAGCGTCGTGCAGGCGCTCCAGCATGAGCTGCAACGTGACGCCGTGCAGGGGATCGGAGGAGGTCACGCGCTCAACCCTTGCGGCTCACGACGACGCGGGCCGGGCGTACCAGCCGGTCACCCATGCGGAAGCCTGCCTGAAACACCTGCACGATCCTGTCATCCTCGTCGCCGGGGACGGCCTGAAGCGCCTCGTGCCACTGGGGGTCAAAGTGTTCGCCTTCCTGGCCGGTCAGTTCCAGACCCAGCTTGGAAAAGATGGTCAGCACCTTGCTCTGCACGGCCTTGACGCCAGGAATCAGCTTGGCGGGGTCTTCCGATCCCATCGTGAGGGCACGTTCCAGATCGTCATAGACGGGCATCAGTTGCTCGGCAGCCTTGGAAACGCCCTTGTCTTCGGCGACTTCGAGGTCCTGGCCCGTGCGGGTGCGGTAGCCGTCAAAGTCGGCGGCCAGACGCCCCAGCTTGAATTTCAGATCGGCGTTTTCCTTTTCCAGAACTTCCACGCGCTCCAGCTTGCCCATCATTTCCTGCACCTGGGCCATCATGCCCTCGTCCATGCCGGGAAAGCCCGCGAAGTCGGTGGCCTCGCCGTCTTCATCCAGCAGGTCAGCGTCCACAATGTCGCCATCCATGTCGATGGTCTTGTCGTCCTTGACGGGGGTGAATTTCAGGTTCTCGGCAGTATCCATTTCGGTTTCGGGCGTCGCGCCGTTCTTAGTGTCGTTGTCTGTCATCTTGGGACCTCGTTTTCTGAACATCGGTTTAAGGATAAGGGAGAGGGGCTGCTTTAGCCGCCCTCTCCCTGATTGTTTGTGGGGTTATTGCCTGGGGTGCGCTCAGGGCGCGGGCTTGAAATCCGCGTCGATCACGTCGTCATCCTCGGCCTTGTCCTTGCCCATATTCACGCCGCCGTCCTGACCCTCGGGCTGGCCCTGAGCCGCGTTCTGGTTGGCAGTCATGAACTCGCGCAGTTCCTCTTCCAGCTTCTTCTGGGCGTCGGCAATCTGGGTGTCGTCGTCGTTGCGGACGGCTTCCTCGGCCTGATCGGCGGCAGCCTTCAGCTTGTCCTTGGCATCCTGCGGGGCAGAGGCATTTTCCTCGATCTGTCCCAGCGCCTGAACACGCAGGCTGTCGAGGTTGTTGCGCTTCTCGACCTTCTCGCGGCGGGCCTTGTCGGCCACGGCGTTTTCCTCAGCTTCCTTGACCATCTTCTCCACATCGCTCTTGTCCAGCGTGGTGGTGTTCTCGATGCGGATGCTGGATTCCTTGCCGCTGTTCTTTTCCTTGGCGGTCACATGCAGGATGCCGTTGGCGTCAATGTCGAAGGTCACTTCGATCTGTGCACGTCCAGCGGGCATGGGGGGGATACCTTCCAGCTTGAAGCGGCCCAGGCTCTTGTTGTCGTTCGCCATCGGGCGCTCGCCCTGCAACACGTTGATTTCCACGCCCGGCTGGTTGTTCTCGGCGGTGGTGTAGATCTCGGTCTTCTTGGCGGGAACGGTGGTGTTGCGGGTGATCATCGGCGCGATCATGCCGCCCTTGACTTCCACGCCCAGCGTCAGCGGGGTCACGTCCACCAGCACGATGTCGCCCAGGCTGGAGTCGCCCTGGATGATGCCTGCCTGCACCGCAGCGCCCAGCGCCACCGCTTCGTCAGGGTTGACGGACTCGTTGGGGGTCTTGCCGATCAGTTCCTGCACGATGCGCTTGACGGCGGGGGTGCGGGTGCTGCCGCCCACCAGAATCACCTCGTCGATCTTGCTGGCGTCCAGCTTGGCGTCCTTGAGGGCCTGCTCGACGGGCTGGCGCACGCGGCGCAGCAGGTCGGCGGTCAGTTCCTCGAACTTGGCGCGGGTCAGCGTGCGCTCCAGGTGCATCGGGGTGCGCGTTTCCGGGTCAAAGGTGATGAAGGGCAGGCTGATGGCCGTTTCGGTGGCGTTGGACAGCTCGATCTTGCCCTTCTCGGCGGCCTCGATCAGACGCTGGAGGGCCTGCTTGTCCTTGCGGAGATCGAACTTATGCTCCTTCTCGAACTCCCCGGCCAGCCAGTCCACAATTCGGTGATCGAAGTCCGCGCCGCCTAGGTGGGTGTCCCCGGCGGTGGATTTCACTTCAAACACGCCGTCGCCCAGTTCCAGGATGGTCACGTCAAACGTGCCGCCCCCCAGGTCAAAGACCAGCACGGTCTCGTTGCCCTTGCGCTCCAGGCCGTAGGCCAGTGCGGCGGCGGTGGGTTCGTTGATCACGCGCAGCACGTTCAGGCCCGCGATTTCCCCGGCCTGCTTGGTGGCTTCACGCTGGCTGTTGTCAAAGTAAGCGGGCACCGTGATCACGGCGTCGGTGATCTTCTGGCCCAGCTTGGCGCTGGCGTCGGCCACCAGCTTCCGCAGCACTTCCGCGCTGACCTGCTCGGGGGCGTAGTCCTTGCCGTTCACTTCAATCCGCACCGAGCCGCCCTCGCCTTCCTTGACGTGAAAGGGGCTGCGTCCGGCTTCTTCCTTGACCTCATCCCAGCGGCGGCCAATGAAGCGCTTGACTTCAAACAACGTTGCGGCGGGGTTCAGCGCGGCCTGACGGCGGGCAATCTGGCCCACCAGACGCTCGTCGCCCTTGTAGGCCACGACGGACGGCGTGGTGCGCGCGCCCTCAGAGTTCACGATCACTTCGGGGCGTCCGCCCTCCATGACAGAAATAACGGAATTGGTGGTGCCCAGGTCGATCCCAACAGCTTTAGCCATGTGTTTGACTCCTTGGATGTATTTCTACAAAGTGTAAGATTCTGCCGCCGCAGGGGCAACAGTTCTGAAACTTCCAACAGCATAACGCTACAGTTGATCAGAGTCAATAGACTTGAGTGCTATACGCTCAAGTTTAAGACAGACTGAAGGGCGGCTGCCGGGAAATCGGCGGCAGTGACAGCAGGAAGATGCCAGCCAAGGCGGGGCGCAGTCCTCTTCTGGGTGGAGGCACATATCCAATTCAGGAGTTGAGTCGAACTCGCTGCCATCGTCTGCTTGCAGCCAGAGCAGGGGAAAGACTGGTCCCGCGCCCCGTTACCTTCACTCCACCTGGCGCACGCTACGCTCGCTCCAGACAGGAGATTCACATGCAAATACAGCACAAGTCCATTCGCCGCTGGAACAACCTCAGCGCCCTCCAGAAAACCGCCATTGTCGTCGCCGGAACCGTGCAGGCAGGGCTGTTCGCCGCTGCGTGGCTGGACCTCAGCCGCCGTCAGCCGGATCAGCTCAACGGCACACAGGCGGGCTGGCGCGCGGTGCTGTTCCTCAATTTCATCGGCCCGCTGGCCTATTTCGCCCGTGGCCGCAAACAGAGTGACTGGTCCGAGACCGACATGCCCGATCAGAGTGGCAGGGTTGCCATCGTCACTGGGGCCAACAGTGGACTGGGCTACGAAACGGCCCGCGCGCTGGCCCAGCACGGCGCAACCGTGGTCATGGCCTGCCGCAACGCGCAGAAGGCCGAGGCCGCTGCTACCCGCATTCTGGCGACAGGTCCGCTTGGCAAGGTGATCCCCATGTCCTTGGACCTAGGCGATCTGGATTCGGTGCGGGTGTTTGCCGACGACTTCAAGAGCAGGTTCGAGCGCCTGGATTTGCTGGTCAACAACGCGGGCATCATGGTGCCGCCGCAGGGCGAGACCGCGCAGGGCTTCGAGACGCAGTTCGGTGTCAATCACCTAGGCCACTTTGCCCTGACCGCGCAGCTCATCGACGTGCTGAACGCCACCCCTGACGCGCGGGTGGTCAACCTGAGCAGCATCGCGCACCGCTTCGGGAAGATCGATTTTGATGACTTGAACTGGAAAGAGCGCGACTACAAACCCATGCCCGCTTACGGCCAGAGCAAGCTTGCCAATCTGCTGTTTACCTACGAGTTGCAGCGGCGGTTGCAGGCGGCGGGGAAATCCACGGTGGCGGTGGCGGCCCATCCCGGCTACGCGGCCACGGGTTTGCAGGGTGAGGGCGGCAACGACGGTCTGATGGGCAAATTGGCTCAGACGCAGGAAATGGGCGCGCTGCCCAGCATGTACGCGGCGACTGCGCTGGGGGTGGAGGGCGGCGAGTTCTTCGGGCCGTCCGGGCTGGCCGAGATCGCGGGCCATCCGCAGCTCGTACAGTCCAACGCCCGCTCGCACGACACCGAGACCGCCCGGCAGTTGTGGAAGGCTTCCGAGGAACTGACCGGGGTGACGTTCCGGGTCTGAAGGTGCGGCGTGCGGCAGGAGGAATCCAGGGCTAAATTTCGGAACTGTGGGTGCCGTCCCTCAGCCCTGGCCCACCAGCCGCCGCACCAGCTTGTCGTACCCCTCTGGGTAGACCGGGAACATCTGCCGCGACTGGGTGTTCCATAGGGCGTTGAAGCTGTGGTAGCTCAGGTAGGCCAGCGGTCCCACCATGCTGTCGCTGACCCACACCAGCCCGGCCTGCTCGTCGTAGCCGCGCACCACGCGGAAGTGCGGGACCTCGCCGGGGCGTTCGTACCATTGCAGCACGATCACCGGAATGCCCAGCGCCAGTAGCCGCTTGATCTGTGACAGATGGCCGCCGCGCACCGTCAGCGTGCGGAGTTTGAATTTCTGGAGTTCCGGGGCGATGGCGCTGATCTGCATGTATCCGCCGTCCGGGCGCGCGGTGCGCTGGATGATATTTTGGCCGATCTGCACCTTGTAAAAACCCAGCACCGAGGACAGCGCGCTGGGGCCGCAGTTGTTGTACGTCTGCAAACTGAAGCCCAGGCCCGGCAGGTAGGTGCGGATCGGCAGCGCGTCTCCCAGCGGGGAATCCAGACCGGGCAGTGCCCAGCCGATGAAACTGGTCACGGTGGCCGGGGGAGGGGTCTGCCATTTCGAGGGACCCCTAACCTTGGCTTGATCGGGGCGCGGCGTGGCGGGTGGCAGCGGCGGCAGCTTGGGAACGACTGCTTTCTGGACTACCGCATTCTGAGACGGCTTCACGGGCGCACTTGAGGCCGGACGTAATTTCAGCACCTGCCCTGGCCGCAGCGCCGTCCCGCTCAGCCCGTTGAGTTTCAGCAATGCCGGAACCGAGGTGCCCGCCTTCTGGGCCACACCGAACAGCGTGTCACCGCTTTTCACCGTGTAGGTCTGTGTCGAGGCGGCCCCAGCCGGGGTGACCGCCAGCCCAAGCAGAACCGCGCCCAGCAGCCAGCGCCGCAGCAGGGGAGAGGGCCTGGACGCTGGCCTGTGCAGTTGCTCGATCATTCCCCGCCACCATAAACCGTGGCGGGTTAAGGGCATGTGAAGAACTCTGCCGGATGGGGCATTGGACCATCAAATTTCCCGCATCTGACGGTCAGACCTGTTCTATAGTTTATCTCCCACATGAATGGCCGCAATGCCAAAACTCAGCAGGCGGAAGCGCGTGCGGAAGCCCGTGGCACGCATCAGATCGGCCAAGCGTTCGGGCGGCGGAAAGGCCAGCACGCTCTCGGGCAGGTAGGTGTACGCACCCGCGTTGCCGCTGATCAGGCCGCCGATGCGCGGCAGGACATGCTGAAAGTAAAAACGGAAGAGGCTGCCGAACAGCCCGGCGCGGGGCGGTGGAAACTCCAGAATCACGGCCCGCCCGCCCGGAGCCAGCACCCGCCAGAATTCCGAGAGGCCGCGCGCATAGTCGGCGAAATTGCGGAAGCCGAAGGCGCAGGTCACGCTGTCGAAACTGCCGTCCGGGTAGGGTAGGTTCAGGGCGTCGCCTTCCTCTAAACGAATGTCGAGGTGCCGTGAGGCCGCCTTGGTCCGCCCGATTTCCAGCATCTGCGGCACGAAATCGCTGCCGATCACTTCCGACTGGGGCGCGCGGTGCTTGAGTTCCAGCGCAAAGTCCGCCGTTCCCGTCGCCACGTCCAACACCCGTGCAGGGGCAAACGCCAGCGCCTCACGCGCGGCCTCACGCCGCCAGCCCCGGTCCACGCCCAGACTGAGAACGCGGTTGAGCAGGTCATAGCGTGGAGCGATGTCGGCAAACATGGCCTGCACGTCGCCGCCCTTGTCCTGTTTGTCACCCACGGAGGGTTTTTTCGGCGCAGCGGTCATGTCAAGGATGATAGCCGGGCGGGAAGGGGAGAAAGGGGAAGGGTCAATTCAGTTTCAGCAGTCCTGCTGGCGTGGAAGCGAAACCGCAACCCTCGTAAAAGCCGGTCAGATGGGGTGTGTAGTCCACATGCAGCCATTCCAGCCCGCCGTGTTCGCGCGCCGCTGCCGCTGCCCGCCGCACCAGCTCCGTGCCAATCCCGCGCCTCGCCCACTCCGGGTGAACGGTGGTGTCCAGCAAAAAGGCGTGGACGCCGCCGTCCCACGCCATATTGACGAAGCCCACTAAAGTCTCGCCGTCGAAAGCGGTGATCCAGGTCAAACTGCGTTCGAGGACGGGTTGCCACCGCTGACCATCATCCTGGCCGCCCCAGGCTGCCTGCCGAAGCTGACCCAGCGCGGTAAAGTCAGGCGTTTGGCGCACGCGGTAGTCGGTCAGATCCCGACCACCTTCAGCTTGCGGCCCACCTTCTCGTAGGCCGACAGCGCCTGATCCAGATCGGCGCGCGTATGCTCGGCGGTCACGATGTTGCGGATGCGGGCGCTGCCGCGCGGCACGGTGGGAAAGCCCAGACCCACGGCAAAAACACCTTCCTCGAACAGCAGGCGGCTGGCCTCGAACGCTGCTTCCGGTTCACCAAAGAGAACGGGCGTGATGGGCGTGACGCTGCCCATGGTGTCGAAGCCCAGTCCGGCCAGCTCGGCCTTGAAGTAGTGCGTGTTGTCCCACAGCCGCCGCATCAGCGTGGGGTCGCGCTGCACCTCTTCTATGGCGGCCACCAGACCGCCCACCACCGCAGGGGGCTGCGCGGTGGAGAACAGGTAGGGGCGGGCGCGGTTGATCAGCAGTTCGCGCAGGTCCGCGTGCCCGGCGGCGTACCCGCCCACGCCGCCCCAGGCTTTGGACAGGGTGCCCACCTGAATCACGTCGTCGGCGTTCTCAAAACCGAAGTGATGCACCGTGCCGCGCCCGTCCTTGCCCATCACGCCGCTGCCGTGGGCGTCGTCTACATAGGTCACCGCGCCGTACTTGCGGGCCACCGCGATCAACTTATCCAGCGGGGCCAGATCGCCGTCCATGCTGAAGACGCCGTCGGTGACCACCAGTTTCAGGCCGTCCGTCTCATTTTCCTGCAACAGCCGCTCCAGATCGTCCGCATCGGCGTGCTGGTAGACCTTCTTGGTGGCCTTGGTCAGCCGCAGCCCGTCGATGATGCTGGCATGGTTCAGTGCGTCGCTGATCACCAGATCGCCCTCTTTAAGAAGGGTGCCCAGCACTCCCTGATTGGTGGTAAAGCCGCTGTGCAGCACCAGCGCGCTGCCGGTGTGCTTAAAAGCAGCCAGTTGCTGCTCCAGTTCCTCGTGAATCCGCAGCGTTCCAGCAATGGTCCGCACTGCCCCGGCCCCCACACCCCACTCGCGCAGGTAGGCGGCGGCCTTTTCCTTGAGACGGGGGTGATCGGCAAAGCCCAGGTAGTTGTTGCTCGCCAGATTCACCACCTCGCGGCCATCTACGCGCGTGCGGGCGCGGTTGGCCCTGTCCAGCACACGTGGCTTGATCAGGAGTCCGCTGTCGCGCAGACCCGAGAGTTCGGCGCTTAGCCGCTCGGAAAGTGAAATGGTCATACCCCGGAGTCTAGAGGGCTGCCCACATCCCTGTCCGTATGCAGGGCACGGAGGGCCAGCGTCAGTCTCCTTGAGATTCCTCGCCCTGACCGGCCAGAGTCGGCATGAGGAATACAAAATTTCATACATCCAGGAGGGGTGAAGCCCTGATCCCCCACACTTTTAAAGCAACGGCGTGAAAAACTCATCTTTATTTTATGCTTCGTAAATCTCTGTCATAAACTGGTCAGCCGTCAGGCTGCACAGTGACGCATGACCCTGTTGATGCTCGCGCTGTTGCCCGCCGCTGTTGCGCTGTGCCTGCTGGTGGCGCTGGCCGTCTCGGTCCTCATCAGGAGTATCAGGGGTGAACGCTGGACTGTGCCGTTCGAGGGCACCGTGGTTCCCAGAGTCAGCCCCAACCTTCAGGTCAATGCCTGGATGGGCGACGCTGCTGTGGACGGTATGACTCGTAAGTCTGTGGCCTGAAGCCCAGACCGCGCTTCAGCGCACTCCGACTGTCCCAGCCAATCTTGCCCATCAGGGTCCAGAGATCGGCTGGGACAGTCCATTTGTTTGAACGACTTGCTTGAAGGTTGCATCTTTCCTGGCTGCCAGGCTGGTTCTGGCTTCAGCTTCTGGTGGTCTGGTTGGCAGATGGCCATTCCTGGACGCCCAGATGAGAAGGCTTCACCCATCATGCAGTCTGACCCGGCACTCATGCTGCCCCATGAAATCAGCGAATCCAGTGCCCGGAAACACAGTGCCACCACGTCTGTTTGTGAATATTTTGCACTTGCCTGTCGGCTTTTGAAATGGTGCGTTTCAGGGGCCGCCCTGAGTGCATGAGTGACATGAGAGTGGATTTAAGAGACTGGTTTGCAGATTCCTCTAATAAGATTTGGTTAAGGTAACTGTGCAAGCACGGCGGCAGCCCTCCAGTAAGCCGATTCAACTTCTATTTTCTGGTAGCTCGCCGCCCACGCCCGGCCCGACTTTGGTCTCCAGAGACAGCTTGTTCAGGACCAACAGCACCTTTCCTGAACCTGAATCGATCAAGTCACCCGCCCCCCAACGTCTTCACAGAGGAAAACCACCATGTCTCACTCCCCCCGCTCAACCCTGTCTCTGACCGCCCTCGCCCTGACCCTGACCCTGGCTGCCTGTTCGCAGCAGACCGCCGCGCCCCAGGCCGACGAGCAAAGCGGCAGCCAGTTCGTCTATGACGGCACGGATCACTCCTGGGTTTCTCCTGACAACGGTCTGGTGGGCATGGAAGCCGAGGTGGCCAGGATGAAGGCGCTGACGATCAACACCGGCAACAACATGCTGAGCGGCGAGGCGTGGACGGCGGCCACCAGCGGGTACGGACCGATCGAGCGCAACATGAGCAATGGTGAATCCGGGGCCAGAGACGGGCGCATGCTGGCCGTGAACGGCAAGAAGTATGACAGTGGGTTTGGGGTGCATGCCAATTCCTCGATGACCTTCAATCTGGGTGGTAAATGCAAGCGCTTTATCAGCGACGTGGGTATTGATGACGAGGTGGGCAACCAGGGCAGCGTGGTGTTCCAGGTGTACGCAGACGGCGTCAAACTGTTCGACAGTGGGAAGATGACCGGCGCGGACGGTACAAAGACCGTCAACGTCGACATCGCGGGCCGTAAGGAACTCAAGCTGATGGTCACCGACGCGGGCGACAACAACTACTACGATCACGCCGACTGGGGCGGAGCCATTCTGGTGGATTGCAACGCAGCCGGGGCCGTTGTTCCTGCGCCCGTCCCGACGCCGACTCCCCCCGCACCTGCGCCCGCACCTGCAACTTGGACCAGGATCGCCGGCGAGGGTGAGTCTTTCTCTGTCAGCGGAACGCAAAGGGTCAGATACGGCGCTGGCACCGCGTGGATCGTAAAAGACGTCACCTCCAGTGGCCAATGCACCAACGGGTTCTTCGGCAACGATCCGGCCTATGGCACGACGAAATCTTGCGAGATCAATGCACCTGCATCTGCACCCACTCCAGTCCCTGCACCCACTCCGCCTGCGCCCACACCTCCGTCCGGCAACGTGAATTACAGCGGTCCGTTTGTGATTACCAAGGGCGGCACCTACCGGGGCAACTGGGAAAGCATGAATCCCAATGTGCCTGCGGTCCTCATCCAGACTTCAGACCCCGTGGTGATCGAAGGCTCCAACCTGCGCGGACGCGGCGAGTTGATTCGCGGCTGGAAGGTCAACCTGACGGTCCGCAACTCCAACGGCTACGGCATGAACCCTAATGTCTACGGCGGACATGCTGGGCGCTTCATCGCTGCCGAGGAAGTCTATAACCTCCGTGTGGAGAACAATTACCTGGAAGGCACCTCGGGGATCTACGTTAATCAGTTCTACGGCAAGGGCGATGGGCAGACCATCAAGATCCTGCGTAACAAGGCCAAGAATATCGATGGCCGCAAGAGTGACGGCAACGGTGGGTACAACGGCGATCGGTATTATGTCCAGTTCGCGCAGATCGCCAAGGTGCAAAATGTGCCGGGCATGGAGATCGCCTGGAACCAGGTCATCAACGAGCCGGGCCTCAGCTCTCTGGAAGAGAACATCAACCTGTATTCCACCAGCGGCACTGCCGGAAGCCGGATGCAGATCCACGACAACTACATCCAGGGGGCGTTCGCCATCAAGGCGGCCACGGACGGTGCTTATTCCGGCGGCGGCATCATGCTGGGTGACGGTCCGGTGGGCAATTTGGGCGAGGCGGGCGGTTACGTCGATGTCTACAACAACCAGATCGTCAGCACCTCCAACCAGGGGATTGGCATCGCGGGCGGGCATGATCACAACGTGTTTAACAACCGTATCCTGTCGAGTGGACGCCTGCCTACCGGCGAGATCAACAAGGCCCAGAACGTCGGGATCTACGTCTGGGACGTCATGAACGGCAAGGGCAGCAACACCTGGTTTAACAACACGGTTCACGACAACGTGATCGGCTGGACCCGCGTCAATGCCAACAACAGCACCTGGCTCAACAACACCTGGTTCGCCGACTGCTCCAACACCTGTTACAACAACGCCTCCTGGTCCGGCGCAGTGACGATGGACACCGAGAAGCAGGAGTTCCAGATGTGGCAGAACAAGTTCCGCGCCGCTGGCATGAGCATGGGACCCAACTGAGCCGTTATCTCAGCCAACTCTCTGCCTGATTGGAGAGGCCAATAGAGGAGACCTGCCATGCCCGGCAGGTCTCCTTTTTGTTCTGGCTGACTGCCCTGATCCTGACCCTTCATGCGGCGCGTCCTCAGCTACATTCCAGGTGAATCAGGGCCAGTGATCAGGACGTTCAGTTCCGCGTCATCTCCAGCGGCACCACCCAGGCGTCAAACTCCTCGTCCGTCACGTAGCCCAGGCCCACCGCCGCCTCTTTCAGGCTGCTGCCGTCCTTGTGCGCCTTCTTGGCAATAGCCGCTGCCCTGTCGTAGCCGATGTGCTTGTTCAGGGCCGTGACCTGCATCAGGTTGATGTCCAGATTGTGTTTGATCTTCTCCAAATTCGGCTCGATCCCCACCGCGCAGTTGTCGTTGAAGGCCAGCGAGGCGTCGCTGATCAGGCGGATGCTTTCCAGTACGGCGTGGACCATCACCGGCTTGAACACGTTGAGCTGAAAGTTGCCCTGCGATCCGGCGAAGGCAACCGTGGCGTCGTTGCCGAACACACGCGTCGCCACCATTGTCAGCGCTTCACTCTGCGTGGGGTTGACCTTGCCGGGCATGATGCTGCTGCCCGGCTCGTTCTCGGGAATGGTGATCTCGCCGATGCCGTTGCGCGGGCCGCTGGCCAGCCAGCGCACGTCGTTGGCCATCTTCATCAGCGCCCCGGCCAGCGTCCGCAGCGCGGCGGAGGTCTGTACCAAGGCGTCGTGGGCGCTCAGGGCGGCGAACTTGTTCTCGGCGCTGCGGAAGGCAAAGCCCGTCTCGGCCTCGTACTTCTTCGCGGCCAGATCGCCAAACTGTGGGTGAGCGTTCAGGCCCGTGCCCACCGCTGTTCCACCAATCGCCAGATCCAGCAAGCCTTCCCCGGCGTGGCGCACTTCGGCCAGGGCGTAATCCAGTTGCGCCACCCAGCCGCCGATTTCCTGGCCCAGCGTGATGGGGGTGGCGTCTTGCAGATGCGTGCGGCCCACTTTGACCAGCCCGGCATACTCCTCGGCCTTGGCGTGCAGCGTGTCCCGTAGCTTGCCCACGTCGCCGTACAGCCGCTCATTCAGTTCCAGCACCACAGCGATGTGCATGGCGGTGGGAAAGGTGTCGTTGCTGCTCTGGCCCCGGTTGACGTGATCGTTGGGATGCACCGGCTTTTTGCTGCCCATCTCGCCGCCCGCGATCTCGATGGCGCGGTTGCTGATGACCTCGTTGGAGTTCATGTTGCTCTGGGTGCCCGATCCGGTCTGGAAGACCACCAGCGGAAAGTGATCGTCCAGTTTCCCGGCGATCACTTCATCGGCGGCCTGCACGATCAGATCGGCCACGTCCTGCGGCAGTTCGCCCAGTTCGGCGTTGGCCTGCGCCGCGCCCTTTTTCAGGATGCCCAGCGCGCGGATGATTGGGCGGCCCCAGATGAAGGTGTCGCGGCCAATTGGGAAGTTGTGGATGCTGCGCTCGGTTTGCGCGCCCCAGTAGCGGTCTGCGGTGACGTCCAGCGTGCCCATCGTGTCGGATTCCTTGCGGGTTTGGGTCATGAGGGCAGTTTAGAGCAGCCTGTGCATCAGGCGCAGCGGATGAGAATCTCCTCCTCGTTTGTTTCGCGCCGCCCCCTCTTTACCAGCGTTTGATCGACTTCACAGCAATGTGGTGGCCAAAAAATCCCCTCAATGAAGAGGGGGACGAATGCAGGCCCATGTTCAGGAGAACCGCTCTACTCCTTTAGCCACTGCTCCAGCCAGCCCAGGTATTCCTCCAGTCGCTTGATCCGGCGGTCCGGGCGGCCCGCGCGGGACAGCTCGTGGTTTTCCTCCGGGAAGCGCACGAAGCGCGCCGGGACGCCATGCAGGGTCAGCGCGGCGTACCACTGCTCAGCCTGCTCGATGGGGCAGCGGTGGTCTAGCACGCTATGCACGATCAGCGTGGGGGTTTTCACGTCCTCTACGTATTGCAGCGGGCTGAGGTCCCACAGCTTCAGGGCGTCGGCGCGGCGGTGGAAGTTCAGACCCAGTTCGTCGTCCCAGAAACGCAGCCCGATGTCTGAAGTGCCGCCAAAGGACAGCAGATTGCAGATGCTGCGGTCTGTAATCGCCGCCTGAAAGCGCGTGGTGTGCCCTGTGATCCAGTTGGTCATGAATCCGCCGTAGCTGCCGCCCATCACGGCGCTGCGGCTGCCGTCCAGGCGCGGGCAGGCTTCCAGGCAGCGGTCAAAGAAGTTGATCAGATCGTCCATGTCAGGGCCGCCCCAGCGCCCGTGAATCTCATCCACCCACGCCTGCCCATAGCCTGCGCTGCCGCGTGGATTGCTGTAGCACACGCCATAACCCCGTGCCGCGAACAGTTGGAATTCGTGCATGAAGGCGTGGCCGTAATCGGTGTGCGGGCCGCCGTGAATGGTCAGGATGGCGGGAACCTTCGCCTCGCCCTCCGGCAGCAGCGCCCAGCCCTCGCCCTCGCCCAGTTCGTTCTGGAAGGTCACGCGCTCTGGTGTGCGGACCGGGAAGGTCAGGCGGTCATGCAGGGCCGTCACCGTCTTGCCGTTCAACTCCACTTCGGGGAAACGGTCAGCCCGCTCACGAATCAGCGCCACGCTGCTGCCAGATGCCGTGAAGGACGGAATGACGGCCTGAGCGTCATGGTCCTGCGCCGTGACCTTGCCGTCCAGCGTGACCCGGAACAGGCCGCAACTGCCACGCACCGTGCTGGAGAACAGCAAAGTCTTGTCGTCCAACCAGACGGGTTTTTCGGGCAGCGCCCCCACATGGCAGTCGCCGCCCACCATGTTGCCCACGCCGTGATCGTGCTGCTCGTCCAGGCGTCGCCACGAGCCGTCTGCCTCCACCAGAAACAGGTGGCTGTTTTCCGGGCTGCCCTTGCCTTCGGGGCGGCCCACCAGCACGAATCGTCCCCCGTCCGGGTGCAGAATCAGCGTCCCGATGCCCGAATTCCAGTGTGTGACCTGTTCGGGTGTGCCGTTCAGGGGCAGGCGGTAGACCTCCTGCTGGCCCTGGGTGGCCCTCAGTTCGTCGGTGCTGGAGACGAACAGCACGCCGCCCGAATCTGGCTGCCAGGCGTAACTGTTGATCTCAGTTTCGGGCGCATGCCATTCGCTCAATTTGTCGGCTCCGATGTCGTAGTGCCACAACCGGGCCGGGCGTTCGGGCAGCCAGTCGCGCCCATTGAAGCGGTAGCGCGGGCGGGTGATCACGCGGGCCTCGCCGCGTTCGTCGCGTTTGTCCTCGTCGTCGCCCGTGCTGAGAAAGGCTAGAGAACGCCCGTCGGGGCTGAATTGCAGGTCCTGCACGGCCCCCTTGAATTCGGTCACGGGCCGGGCCTCGCCGCCGTTCACTGGCAGCAGATGAAGCTGTCCACCCTGTCCCTTACTGGCACGCACGAAGGCCAGCGTTGCCCCGTCCGGGGACCAGCGCGGCGAGCTGTCGCGGCCCTCGCCCTGGGTGAGCTGCGTTGCCGGGCCGCCGTCACTGAGCCACAGGTGGGTCTTGTAGCGCGGCTTCGCAAATTCCTTATCCGGTTTCTGGGGGTCTTCCTCTTCCACCCGCGCCAGCACGAAGGCGACGCGCTGTCCGTCCGGGCTGATCTGTGGATCGGAGGGAAAGGCCAGGGCGAGCAGGCTATCGGGGCCGGGTATTGGATTGGACATGGGCTTCAGGATAGCCCCTTCCACGGCTGCGACACGCGATTTTTACTCTCGCTCAGGGAGTATTCATGACGAAATGGTCAAGACCAATTGGGACAAAGCTCCTGGCGGTCAGAAGGTCATCAGTTAGACTAGACATACCGGCACCACCGGCTCCACCTGTTCAGACACGGCCCCGTTTTGCGACGTGGCGTCACACCGTTGACGTTGTTTCTCGTCATTCGTGGCAGGTCATCCCGGAGCCAGGGCCGCTGCCAGCAGGTCAAGGCACCCCACATTGATCCTCGTTTTTTCCGGAGGCCCACCATGACTGCCCCTCAACCCCTTTCCAACCGAGTCCAGAAGCCCACACCCAATGCCGCGTTGCCATCGGCCCGCCCCCAGACCAAATCCATCCAGTCCAGACCCGTCCAGACGCCCGCCGCGTTACAGGACATGCTGTGTACCTGGGTTCCCGGCACCACCAGCATCGTCCGGCTCAAAATCGGTACCGAGCCGGGCCGCGAACGCACCCTGGAAGTGACCAGCACGCACCTGAGCCGCATCTTCGGCAAGGAAGTGGTGCATGACCTGTACCTCAAAGGCCGCTCGAAGGTCATGGTCACGGCCCAGCAACTCGCCCTGCTGACCTGAGGCGCAGGCCAGCAAGCCCAAGCTGGCCGTCACAGTTCAGCGAGAACGGATCAGACCTCCAACCCAAGGTTGGAGGTTTTTTCCTGGCGTGGCTATGGCATACGGTTTTTTTGTGTCCGCCTGGGCCGGGGTAGCATGAGGGCATGTCATCCCCATCTGCTCGATCTGACCTGCAACCTGACCTTAAGGCCATGCTCAGCGACCTGCGAACCCTGGTGGACATCGAGTCGCCGTCCACCGATCTGGCGGCGATCTGCCGAGTCATGGACGTAGTCGAACACTGGGCACTCGATCTGGGCGCGGAAACGCACGCGCTGCCCGGCGGCACCCGCCTGTTCAACTTCGGGACCGTCTATGACGAACAGCCGATTCTGGTGCTGGCCCACGCCGATACCGTCTGGCCGCACGGCACGCTGCAAACGATGCCCTGGCGCGAGGATGGAGACCGCCTGTACGGCCCCGGAACCTATGACATGAAGGCCGGAATCGTCGGCCTGTTTCATGCGCTGCGTGCCCTGAACCACCAGTGGCCCAGGGGCGGCGTGCAGGTGCTGCTCTCGCCGGACGAGGAAACGGGCAGTGCCAGCAGCCGCGCGTACATCGAGACCGCCGCCCGCAATGCCCGCGCCGTGCTGGTGGTGGAACCCCCGGTGGCCGACAGCCACAACCTCAAGACCGGGCGCAAGGGCACCGGCCACTTCTCGCTGCACTTCCAGGGCGTCGCCAGCCACGCTGGAAACAAGCCGGAGGAGGGAGCCAGCGCCATTACGGCAGCCGCGAAGGCCGTGCTGGAAGTTCAGGCCCTGGCTCGCCCGGAGATCGGCACCACCATCAGCGTCGGGCTGATCCGGGGGGGCAGCGCCGTCAACGTGGTGCCCGCCGAGTGCGTGCTGGACATTGATCTGCGGGTTTCCACACTGGCCGAGGCCGAGCGCATCACGGCGGCGGTGCAGGCCCTGACCCCGGACGATCCACGCGTCAAGCTGACCATTCTGGGCGGCCTGAACCGTCCCCCTTTCGAGCAGGGCGACGGCAGCCTGGGGCTGTTCGAGCAGGCGCAGACCGCTGCGCAGAGCCTGGGCTTCACGCTGGGCCACGAATCTGTGGGCGGCGGCAGCGACGGCAACTTCACCGCGCCGCTCTCGCCCACGCTGGATGGCCTGGGCGCACCCGGCGACGGCGCGCACGCCAGCCACGAACACATCCGTCTGGACCGCTGGCCGGACCATGTGCGCCTGCTGACCCGCCTGCTGCAAGAGGTCTGATACGGATTCCGATTGAAAGGTTTGCAAAAACATTGCAATCCGAGCGGACGCGAGCAGCAAAGAAGACGGGTTCTACGTATGGATTAAATCTTCGGCGCTTTCCCGAAGGTTTAAGGAATTAAGCGGAATCCGTATGAGCTGAGGTTGTCTGCCGTCCCCTTTCCGCCTATGCCAGGAGGTTACATGTTCAACCTGTTCCGCAAACCGCCCGCCAACCCCAACGTCAAGCAGGACGATGCCCAGACCTTCCGCGTCCGTGTGCGTACCGTCCGGCACGGCGAGATCGTCGAATTCCGCTTTACCAAGGGCGCGCACATCGGCATCGACGACGACGGCAACTATGTGTTCCGCAAGCCGGTGATCTCGCCGCAGCATTTGGACCGGGGCGAACTGGTGGTGCAGTTCAACAACCGCTATCAGGTGCTGTCCACCACCGGGGACGGCGTGGAATTTGTGCCCGTGAGCGAGTGGGAAGACTGACGACCTGACCGCTGGACCTCAGCCGCTGGATCAGGCCAGCAACCCGTCGGTCTTGCCAATGGGCGGTTTCGAGCGGTTGAACAGTGTGATCTCTAACAGTGAGGTGACGCTGTTTCAGAAGAGAGGCTGGGTGCAGGGGGTGTGAACTACACCTGAGAGTACTTGCGCCCTGCGACGTGTCACTGCCATCTAGATCGGCGTGTCCACAGAGAAAGCAGGTGAATGATTGGAGGGGAGCGTGAATGCTCTCCTCCCTGCGCCTGTCTGATTGTAGGTGGAAATGCCGTGTGGAAGGAGGATGCGCGGGAACGTTGCTTTTTTAGAAGCACAGGTGTACAGTGAATTCAATCGTTAATAAAGTTTCTTATCTAGGAGATGCAATGGGTCAGCCGCGTGAGCTTCGGCGTCTTAACCGCCGTGCCGTCACACAATTGTTGTTTTCAGGAAGTGGGCTGACACGCCCGCAGCTTGCCGATCAGACAGGTCTCTCTAAGGTCACCGTCAACGTCGTGGTCCAGGAGTTGCTGAATCACGGCATCGCCCAGTTGTCCATGTCATCCGATCAGGGCGTGGGCCGCACCCCCCAGCGGGTAGAGTTGCGCCCGCAGGTGGGCGCGATCCTGGCCGTCGATCTCCAGCCCACCCAGATCTACACCCAGCTCAGCGGTCTGGCGGGCGGCGCTCCCAGAAAACAGCAGGTCGATTGCGCTGAAGCGGATCTCACCGACGCGCTTCTGGACGTCTTTGCTGGGGCACTGGCCGATGCGGCTTACGGGCCGCTCTGCCACGTCCTGATCGGCCTTCCAGCGCCCGTCGATCCGCAGGGCCGCGTTCGGGAACCCAATGTCACACACCACCTCGACGTGCAGCGTGTCACGGCTTTCCTGGACGCCGCCGGGGTGACCTACGCCTTTGCAAACGATGCGAACCTCGTTGCGCTGGCTGCCACCCGCGAGACTCCTGGCTGGAGTCACGTTGCGGTGCTGGTCGAGCGGCCCAGCGGCACAGGGATGGGCCTGCTGCTGGGCGGCGAACTCTACCGGGGGATGCACGGACGCGCCGGAGAAATCGGGCGCTCGCGCTGGCCCGGCCCCCTTGGTGCGGAGCCGCTGGAAAGCCTGCCCAGCCCCGAACGCCTGGAGGCCACGGCGTTCATGCTGGCCGGACTCGTCCATACCCTCGACTTGCAACACGTCGTTCTCGGCATGCCGAAAGACCGTGCTACTGCGTTGCAGGACAAGCTGAGCGTGCTGCTGGACCTGTCGATTACCATCCATCTGCTGCCGGATGTGGGGGACGCCGTCCTGCGCGGCGCGGCCCTGCTGGCCCGGCAACAGGCGCACGAACACCTGCTGGCGCGTGTGGAAGACTTGGGAAGGGAGAAACCCGATGTGGCATGACACGTACCTGAGGGTGGTCTTGCAGCCCGATTACGACTACGCCAGCGAACACCTGTTGCCCCACCTCTTCGATGCCCTGAGCGCGCACGCCCTGATGCTGGACGGCTGCGGGGTGGCCCACGCGGGCAAGGCGGCCAGCCTGCTGCGCGAGATCCGCCGTCAGCCTTTTCCGGCCTACGATCCCAGCGTCGAGGACGTGTTCTTCACGCTGGACCGTGAGCTGGCCGCCCGCGACGTGGATGCGGCGGGGGCGCTGCGAACGGCGCTGTCCCGCAACGATCTGGACATGACCATCTACCGCCTGAGTGCCCGGCTGCGCCTGATGCGGGCGATGGAGCGGGTGCTGCGGCTGCGGCGCACCCTGCTGGACCTCGCCGCACGCGAGATCAACACCGTGATCGTCGCGTACACGCATCACCAGCCCGCCCAGCCCACCACGCTGGCGCACTACCTGACGGCGGTGGAAAACGTGCTGGCCCGCGACACCATGCGGATGCTGGGGGCCATGACGCACCTGAACATCAGTCCGATGGGCGCGGTGGCGCTGGGCGGCACCAGCTTCCCAATTGACCGGACACGAACATCAGAGTTGCTGGCCTTTGACCGGCCCATTGAGAACACCTACGACGCTGTGAGTGCCAGCGACTGGCAGGTGGAGATCGCCAGCGTGATCACGGTGGTGTCCACCACGCTGTCGCGCGTGTTGTATGACCTGCTGTTCTGGGCCTCGCGTGGGCTGCTGTCACTGGCCGATGGTCTGGTGCAGGGCAGCAGCGTGATGCCGCAGAAACGCAATCCGGTAGCGCTGGAACACGCCCGCACCAAGTTCAGTAAGGCCATCGGCGTGACCCAGAGCGTGATCATCTCCAGCCACAATGTTCCGTTTGGGGACATCAACGATCCCGGCCCGGACATGCAGCCCCCGCTGACCAGCATGTGGCACGACTTCCGCGACGGTCTGGAACTGCTGATCGCCTCGCTGACCAACCCCACCCTCAACCGCGAGGAATGGTTGAGGGAAGCGCAACAGGGCGAATCGGTGGTCACCGAACTGGCCGACGTGATCGCCCGGCATACGGAATGTGGGTTCCGCGAAGCCCACGCCCATGTCAAGACGCTGCTGGACCACCTGCATACCCAGGGCCGCGCCGTCAGCACCCTGACCGCCGCCGATCTGGCCGCAGTTGGACTGGACTTGCCGGAAGCCGAGGTACGAAGTGCCCTGAACCCGGCAGAATTCATCGCCCGGCGTACCACCTTTGGCGGCCCTGCCCCCTCGGTGATGGCCGGGGAAATTGCGGCGGCCCGTGAACGGCTTGACATTGATTACACCCACCACGCCAGCCTCACTACCCGATTTATGAATGCCCGCACACACCTTGAAGGAGGTTCTTTATGAAGAAACGGTACTTATCCAGCTTGATGCTTTCCCTGCTCATTGGTGCGGCCAGCGCGCAGACCACCTCTGCGCCTGCCGCCCCCAACCCCATCCAGAGTGGCCCTGGCAGCTACGGCGGCACGGTCAGCGGCATGGACCTGATGGACGTCGACCTGATGTTCATCGGCGCGCACCCGGACGACGATGGTGGCGTGGGCGGCATCCTGGCTCGCTACCTGCTGGACGGCGGTTACAAGGGCACGGTGGTCACCCTGACCGGCGGCGAGGGCGGCGGCAACGCCACGGGCCGTGAAACAGGCCGCGCCCTGGGTCTGATCCGCGAGGAGGAGGAACGCCGCTCGCTGGCGATGCTGGGCGTCAACAGCCCGCATTTCCTGGGCTTGCGCGACTTCTATTTCACGCTGTCCGCCGAGGAAACCCTGGCCAAGTGGGGCGGCCCGGCCTTCGTGTGCGATGTGGTGCGGCTGGTGCGCCTGCGCCGTCCCGAAGTTCTCGTGACCATGTGGCCTGGCCCCGGCACGCACGGCCAGCACCAGATGGCTGCCCGCGCCGCCACGCTGGCCTACGCCACGGCGGGCGATCCGGCCACCTGCCCGGAACAGCTTAAAGAGGGCTTGCAGGTCTTCACGCCTCTCAAGCTGTACTACTACCCCAACAGCGCTGAGGACGCCACCGTCAAGATTCCCACCGACGACGTGTCGCGCACCGCCCGGATTCGCTACTCGGACCTCAAGAACGTCGCGCAGTTCAACTACCGCTCGCAGGGCTGGGACACCTTCTCCACGCTGCCCGCCAAGACCTCTAACCCGGAATCGTTCATGCTGGTGGCCTCGCGCGTGCCCACCCCGGCCCAGGAAACCTCATTGATGGGCGGCGCACTCACGGCCAGCGGTTCCTCTCCTGCTGGTGTGAAGCTGGAAGTGCAGCCCGCCGCCTATGACATCGGTGCGGGACAGGCCGCCCCCGTGACCGTCAAACTGACCAACACCACCAGCAAGGACATGACCGGCGTCACGCTGGCCCTGAACGCGCCGGACGGCTGGAAAGTTTCAGCGGCCCCAGCGGCCAGGACCCTGAAGCCCGGCGAGTCGGCCAGCGCCACCTTCCAGGTCACGGCTCCGGC
Source organism: Deinococcus sp. AJ005 (assembly GCF_009017495.1). Taxonomy (NCBI): domain Bacteria; kingdom Thermotogati; phylum Deinococcota; class Deinococci; order Deinococcales; family Deinococcaceae; genus Deinococcus; species Deinococcus sp. AJ005. The sequence continues at coordinate 54,119 of NZ_CP044990.1, forward strand.
GAATGCGGCGGCCCAGCGCAGTGAAGTGACGGGCAGCTACCGCGCCGCGCAGGACGGCCAGGCCATCACGGGTCGCGCCGGTAATTTCGTGCGCCCGCTGCCCGCCGTTGTCGCCACCTTCGCCCCCACCTTTGATGTCGCCGCGTATCAGGACTTCGCCCGACAGACCGGCACCGACTGGGTCATCGGCTCGCTGCCCACCCGACTGGCACTGGCGCTGGGGCAGAAGACCCCCGTGAACGTGACGGTGACCAACCGCAGCAAGGCCGCCGTGAACGGCAAGGTGGACCTGAAGATGCCCGCTGGCGTCACGCTGTCGGGCGATACGGCCTATCAACTGGCCGCCGGACAGAGCAAGACGCTGACCTTCCAGATGGAAGCTGTGGCCGCCGCGCTGCCCGCCGGACGCCAGAGTGCCCTGCTGCCCGTCAGCCTCAGCACTGGTAACTTCACCGACACGGCCAATGCCTACGTCCTGCCCAGTCTGACCATCCCGCGCCTGAGCAAAGCGCCCGTGATCGACGGTGATCTGGGCGACATGTCGGCGGGCGCAGACGGCCAGATCGGCCCGGAAGACCTGTGGTGGCGGACCAAGCCCGACAACGCGGCGGACGCCAGCGCCAAGTTCAAACTCGGTTATGACGACACGTACCTGTACGTGGGCATGAACGTCAAGGATGAGCTGGTGGCCTGCAACATCGCCCCGGACGACATCAAGGCTCAGCTCCGCTCGGATGCGATTGGCATCACCGTCGATCCCAGCGGCGACAGCAAGGACACCGGCACCACCATGCAGGCGGCGGCCTTTCCCTGCACCACGGACGGCTTCGGAGCGCGCGGCTTCCGCGACGCCGACGCCAACCAGGGCGTGATGGAAGAAACGGCCCCCGGTATGCAGGTGGCCTCCAAGAAGGTGGACGGCGGCTATGACATCGAGTTCCGCCTGCCCTGGGCCGCCATGCCCAAGGTGCCCAAAGCGGGCGACACGATTGGCCTGAATCTGGTGATGTACGACGGCGATCAGGCCGACGCCCGCGTGGGCGCCAACATCAGCCAGAGCGGGCTGGCATGGGCCTCGTTCTCGTGGGGCGGCAAGCAGGCGCTGCCTTACCTGTGGCCACGCGTCACGCTGGGTAAGTAAACGCTAGGCAAGTCAATACCCTCCACCCCCTTCCCAACCTCTCCATCTCAAAACAACAGGAGTTCACCATGAAAAAGTTACTGACACTGGCCCTCGGCCTCTCGCTCGCTTCCGCCTCCGCCGCGCCCGTCACGTTGACCTACTGGCAGTACGACTATGCCAGTAAGGTCAGCGCCATGAACGATCTGATCAAGAAGTTCGAGGCCGCCAACCCCGACATCAAGATCAAGCAGGAAACCTTCCCGTACGACGCCTATAGTCAGAAAGTCGCTTCCAGCGTTCCTGCCGGACAGGGACCGGATGTGGTCAACCTGTATTATGGCTGGCTCCCCCAGTATGTGGACGCTGGGTACCTTCAGCAGCTTCCAGTCAAGGATTTCCCGACGGCCACCATCGACAGCACCTACGCACCGATGGTGAAGACTTCCAAGATGAACGGCAAGTATTACGCCCTGCCCACCTCTGTCCGCACGCTGGCCATCTTTTACAACAAAGACCTCTTCAAGCAGGCTGGAATCGCCCAGCCGCCCAAAACCTGGGAAGAACTGATCGCAGACGGTCAGAAGATCGTCAAGGGCACGCCCCCCCGCTACACCACGCTGGGCTTCGGCATCCAGCCCGACGGCCAGGATTACCACGTCCTGCGTGAAGTGCTGGTGCGTCAGTTTGGCGGCCAGCCCTACAGCAAGGACGGCAAGACCGCCACCTATGACAGCGCGGCGGGGGCCAAGGCCATGACCTTCTACACCGATCTGCAAACCAAGTACAAGCTGGGCGTGCCCAATTTCTTCCCTGGCAACAACAGCTACCGCGACGCCTTCATCGCGGGCAAGGTGGGCATGATCATCGACGGCTCATTTGCCATCAACACCATCAAGGATGGCGCGAAGTTCGACTGGGGCGTGACGACGCTGCCCGTGCTGGCCAGCAATCCCAATGAGAAAGACAACTTCGGGTCTTACTGGGTCAACGGCATCACCAAGAACGCCAAGGGTGACAAGCTCGACGCCTCGGTGAAGTTTCTGAAGTTCCTGACCAGCGCTGAAACCCAGCGCTACTGGTTGGCAAACGTGGGAGAGATTCCCGCCAGCCGCAGTCTGGCTGCCGATCCCAGCCTGCTCAAAGACCCGGTCTATGGGCCGTTCATTGCCAGCCTGCCCTACGCGTCTTCCACCGTATTCGTGGATGAGGCCGGACAGCGCAAAGCCTGGGTGGACGCGATCAACACCGTTCTGCTGAAGGGGGCCAAGCCTGCCGACGCCGTCAAGCAGGCCGCCGCCGACGAGCAGAAGATTCTCAACAGCTACTACAAGTAAGTCCTGAGTTCCGCGCGTCTGCAATACTTTCCAGAGAAGCGGAAGTGATGTGGAGGCGCGGAAATTTTTGGCTCTCCGTCGACTTCGTTTCTTACGGATTCCGTCTGTTTCGGACAGGAATTGGGACAGCGCCGATTCCTGTCCTCCACGTCCGGAACCCGTTTTTCTCCTTCTCGCTCCGCTCGGATTACAGGTGTTCCCAACACCTTTTAATCGGAGTCCGTATCAGAGGTAAAGATGACCAGATCCACTGGCCCACGAGGCCATTTATGACCGTGACCGCGCCTCCCAAAGCGCGGCGGGGCGGCTCGATGCGGCGGCACCAGACCCGCACGGCCTACACCTTCCTGCTGGTCCCCCTGATCTTCTACCTGATCGTGCGTTTCCTGCCCACCCTCTCTGCCCTGCGGCTGAGCCTGTTCGACTGGAACATCCTCAAAGACACCCAGCCCTTCGTCGGCACCGAGAACTATCAGCGGTTGTTCGCCGACGAGAAGTTCGGTCAAGCGCTGCGGAACACCGCGCTGTACACCGTCATCGGCGTCCCAGCGCAGATCGCGCTGGGACTGATCGTGGCCCTGCTCCTGAACAAGATCATCGCGTTGCGCGGGCTGTTCCGGGCGCTGTACTTCGCCCCCTACGTCACCCCCATCGTGGCCGCCGCGTGGGTCTGGCAGTGGCTGTTCAGCCCGCAATTCGGTCCGGTCAACACCTTTTTGATCTGGCTGCACATCACCCCGCAGAACTTTCTCAACTCCCCGGATCAGGCGCTGGCCACCACGGCGGCGCTGGTGGTGTGGCAGAACCTGGGCTTTCAGATCGTGCTGTTCCTGGCCGGGTTGTCGGCCATTCCCCGCAGTTATTACGAGGCTGCCGAGATCGACGGTGCGAACGGCACCCAGGCGTTCTGGAAGATCACCTGGCCGCTGCTCAATCCCACCATCGTGTTCAGCGTGGTGACCGGGACCATTTCTTACCTGCAACTGTTCACGCAGGTGGTCAACCTGAACTTCACCGATCAGGGGGGACCGCTGGGCAGCACCATGACGGTGGCGCTGTACATCTATCAGATCGCGTTCGGACGCTTCCAGATGGGGTATGCCTCGGCCATCACGGTGGTGCTGTTCCTGATCATCCTGGCCATCACCCTGTTCCAACTGCGCTTCCTGACCCGGCGGTATGACCTATGATACGGATTCCGTCTGTTTCGTTAACAAACCGGGACAGCTCCGGTTCGTTAACTCCACGCCCGGAACCCGTTTGTCTCCTACTCGCTTCGCTCAGATTTTCAGGTGTTTCCAACACCTTCCAATCGGAGTTTGTATGACCACGACACTGGACAAACCTGACACCCGTGAAACGGCGGGCGATCCTCGCCCGCAGCGCCGCCTCAACACGCCGATGCTGCTGGCCTACCTCGTGCTGACCGTGGGCATCGTGGTCACGCTGTTTCCCTTCATGTGGATGCTCCTGACCAGCCTCAAGAGCTTTCAGGAACTGTTCAACCTGAGCTTTCTGCCCGAATCGCCCACCCTGGACAACTACCGCCAGGTCCTGCTGGAAACCAAGTTCATCCAGTGGTTCGGCAACAGCCTGCTGGTGGCCGGGGTCACCACCGCCACCGTGCTGTTCTTCGACTCGATGGTGGGCTACACCCTGGCCAAGTTCGACTTTCCCGGCAAGAACCTCATCTTCATCCTGATCCTGTCCACGCTGATGATCCCCACCGAGATGCTGGTTATCCCGTGGTTCGTGGGGGTCAGCGACATCCACCTGACCGGGAGTGTGCCGGGAGCCTACTTTGCGATCATGTTCCCCGGCCTGATGAGTGCGTTCGGGGTCTTTCTGATGCGGCAGTTCTTTGAGACGCTGCCCGATGACCTGCTGGAAGCGGCGCGCATCGACGGCATGAGCGAGTTCGGAATCTTCTGGCGGATCGCTTTGCCGCTGGTTCGCCCGGCGCTGGCCAGTCTGGCCATCTTCACCTTTCTGGGCAACTGGAACGCGTTCCTGTGGCCGCTGATCGTGATCCAGAGACCGGAGTTCCGCACGCTGCCAGTGGGCACCGCGCTGTTTAACGGGGAGGCGGGAACGCAGTGGGGGCTGATCATGGCGGCCAGCAGTCTGGCGGTGATTCCGGTGCTGATCGTGTTCGCCATCTTCCAGAAGCAGATTATCGAGGGCATTGTTTTGACCGGGATGAAGGGATGAGCGCCCCGGCGTCTCTGCTGGCCGTCTTCGCCCATCCCGACGATGAGGCCCTGCGCTGCGGTGGAGCGCTGGCGCTGTATGCCGCACGCGGCGTTCAGGTTCACCTGATCTGCCTGACCCGCGGTGAGGCGGGACGCAACACGGACCCCACTCTGGGCACCGTCGATCTGCCCACCCAGCGGGAGCAGGAACTCAAAGATGCCTGTCTTGCGCTGGGCATCCACCCCCCCGTTTTTCTCGGCTACCATGACAGTGGGCGGGGTGACCGGCTTCGCCGCGACGATCCCCTGGCCACCATCAACGCCGACCTGACGGCGATGGAACGCCAGATTCTGGAAGTGATCGAGGCCACCCACCCTCAAATTATGCTGACCTTCGACCCACACGGCATGTACGGCCATCCTGACCACCTGATCGCCCACCGCGTCGCCACCGCCGCCTACGCCAGCAGCGGGTTCCGGCAGGTGCGCGTTCAGCGTCTCTTTTACACGGTCCAGAGCCGTGAGGAAATGATGCGCCTCCAGAGTGGACGTTCTCTGGGCGTGCTGGAGGGGCTGGAGCCGGAAACTTACGCGGTCTGCGACTGCACCATCGCCGCCCGGATCGACATCCGCGCCTATGCGGCACAGAAGCGGGCCGCCCTGTTCTCTCACCGCACCCAGACGGGTCCGCTGAGTACGCTGGGTACTCTCAGCGACGAGCAGTTCGCCCCACTGATGGAGAGTGAGACCTTCAGCCTGGGCGGGATTCGCTCCTCGGTGCCCGAGTACCCCATGCACGATCTCTTTGCGGGCCTGGATGTCGAGTTCCGTCCTGCGGCACAGTCGGAGCGGCCTGCGTGACGCCGCGCGATCTGGTCATCCTGGGCAACATCAACGTGGACCTGATTCTCGGTCCCCTGGACGGCTGGCCCGGGCGCGGCACTGAAGTGCTAGTCGAGGAGTTGCAGTGGCGCGTCGGCGGGAATGCTGGCAACGCCGCCGCCGCCTGTGCGGCGCTGGGCACAGACCACGCCGTGATCAGCACGGCTGGCGATGATCTGGCCGGGAAGTGGCTTCAGCAACAGCTCCCCACCGGGCAGGTCACCTGGCTTCCCTGTGATGGCCCGACCTCCGTGACTGTCGCCGTGACCCACTCGGACGGCGAGCGGACCTTTATCACCCAGTTGGGGCATCTGGCGGCCCTGGAGTGGGCGAATCTGCGGCCCCACGTTCCAGCCAGCCGTTTTGCCCTGCTGGCTGGGGGCTTCCTCACGCCAGCCCTGCGCCGCGAGTACCCGGAAGTATTGGCGTGGTTCGGGCGCAGTGAAACGCAGGTGGCCCTCGACATGGGCTGGCCCGATGGCGGCTACACCCCCGAATTGCGGCGGGAAGTGCTGTGCTGGCTGCCCCAGACGCACCATCTGCTGATCAACGACCTCGAAGCGCTGGCACTGACAGGTGAGACCGATCTGCGGTGCGCCGTGGAATGCCTCGCTTCCCATCTTCACCCGGACGGCACCCTGGTGATCAAGCGGGGGGCCGAGGGCGTTTTGCTTCATCACGGCGGACAGGTCAGCACGCATGCGGCCCCGGCCATTCAGGTCAGCGATACTGTCGGGGCCGGTGACATCTGGAACGCCGCGTACCTGGATGCCCTCAGCCGCGCAGAGGGGACAGAGGCCGCCGCTGAGTTCGCGGTGCAGGTTGCGTCCACGGCTGTTTCCACCAGCCCCAGGCGTTACCTCGTACCAGAGGGTTGAAGTCGCCAGGAAGCTAAGGACTCCGATTGGCAGGTGTTGGAAACATTCTGCGAGCTGTCCAGATTCCTACACGAAACAAACGGAACCATTGACAACAACGTGGGGTGAACGCCTGGCCTGTTACCCTACCTTCCATGACCCCCACCGTCTTTCTGGACATGAACGAGACGCTGCTGGACCTCTCGGCACTGGACGGGCTGTTCTTCACGGCCTTCGGTGATCCGGGGGCCAGATCGCAGTGGTTTGGCCTGTTGCTGCAACTGGCCCTGACCCAGACGGTACTGGGCGAATACCGTGATTTCCCGGCACTGGGCGGGGCGGCCCTGACCGCACTGGGCGAGGCGCGCGGTCAGGACGTGCCCCAGCAGTTTCATGCCGAGCTGGCGACGGGTATGCGGATGTTGCCGGCCCATCCCGACACCCGCGAGGGCCTGGAAATTCTACGCGCGGGTGGGGCGCGGCTGGTCTGCCTGACCAACAACCCGCAGGCCGTGCTGGACGCCCAACTGGAAAACGCGGGCTTTGCCGATCTGGTGGACGGCGCGGTGTCGGTGGACCCGGGCCAGATGCTCAAGCCGGGGCGGGCAGCGTATGAATACGGCCTGTCGCGCACAGGCGCACATGCCCACGAGAGCTGGCTGCTGGCGGCGCACGGCTGGGACATCGCAGGGGCCAAAGCGGCGGGACTGCACACGGCTTTCGTGGAACGCCCCGGTCAGGCCCAGAATCCGCTGATGCGCGCCGACATTTCCGGGCCGCTGCCCACTGTGGCCCGCGCGCTGATCGGACGGCTGGGCGGGCAGGCGTGAGTGTGCCGCCCAGATCGGCCATTCGCCCTGGCCTGGATGTGGACATCGTTCAGAAGCACCACCAGCGTAGCGGAGAGCTGACGCGCGGCGTGGTGGCGCAACTGTTGACTTCCTCTGCCACGCACCCACACGGCATCAAGGTCCGGCTGACTACCGGGGAAGTGGGGCGCGTTCAGGCTCTTGCGGACGCTGAATCGGGCGGCTGAGCGAACCGGACGGACCCTCTGGAGCCTAGTTTCCTTAGAGTTTCCTTAGCCCTGCGCCCGCCGACGTGGCAGCGTAATGCCCAGCCCCAGCAACAGGCCCCCGATCACGGCCAGCGCATAGGTGATCAACACGTTGTTCAGCGGACTGGGAAAGCTGGTGGAGCGGTTGGCGTTGGCCACGGCGTGAAGCTGGTTGATGTCGATCACGTCCTTGCCCAGCAGCAGCAGCGAGACGACAAAGACGACAAGGCCCAGCGCCACAACGATGCGGGAAACGATTTTCATACTCATATCTTACGGGCTGGCCTGTCACCCGGATGGGAACCCCCCTCCCCCCACTTTGCGGGGGCCTCACAAGGCACCTTTCGGCGGCGGCAGCGGGGTATGCTGGACACGTTATGACGCAGCGGCAGACCATCATGTCCGGCGGGAACGCAGCCTTTATCGAGGGGCTGTACGAGACCTACCTGACCGACCCTGGAAGCGTGGACGCCGAGTGGCGGGCCTACTTTGACGAGTTGCGCGGCGGGACCCAGGAGGCCCTGCACTCGCCCGTCCAGCAGGCCTTTTATGAGCTGGGCCAGAGCCGCCGGGGAGGCGTAGCCCCGGCCCCCAGCGGCGGCGGCGCGCATCAGGCCGGCAGCGCGATGGTCACGGCCTACCGCGTGTACGGCCACATCAGCGCCCGCAACAATCCCCTCAAGATGCGCGGTCAGCCCGTGGTCCCCGAACTGACGCCCGAGTTCTACGGCCTGTCCGAGGCAGACCTGAACGAGACGGTCAGCGAGGGGCCATTCAACGGGTCTTTACGCGACGTGATCGCCCAGCTTCAGGACACCTACTGCGGCTCGATTGGCTTTGAATTCAACTACCTGCCCGCCAACGAGCGTAAGTGGTTCCAGGAGCGCATCGAGAAGCAGCAGGGGCAGGGGCGCTACGCCTTCAGCCGCGACGAGCGCCGCCGCATCATGTTCAAACTGAACGCGGCAGAAGGGCTGGAGCTGTACCTTAAGAACAAATACCCCGGCGTCAAGCGCTTCGGTCTGGAAGGTTCCGAGAGCTTTATTCCCCTGATGGACCGCCTGATCCAGCAGGCCGGGGTGTACGGCGTCAAGGAAGTGGTGATCGGGATGGCCCACCGGGGCCGCCTTAACACCCTGGTCAATATCTTCGGTAAGTCGCCCAGGTCGCTGTTCGACGAGTTCGACGGCAAGAAGAAGCTCAGTGACGACCCGGACGTGGCCGGCGACGTCAAGTACCACATGGGCTTTTCCAGCGACGTGCGCACCCCCGGCGGGCCGATGCATCTGGCGCTGGCCTTCAACCCCTCGCATCTGGAAATCGTCTCGCCCGTCGTCCACGGCAGCGTGCGCGCCCGCCAGGATCGGCGCGGCGACACCGAGCGCAAGACAGTCCTGCCCATCACCATCCACGGCGACGCGGCGGTATCGGGGCAGGGCGTCGTCATGGAGACACTGAACCTGTCGCGTCTGCGCGGCTTTGCCACCGGCGGCGCGGTCCGAATTGTCATCAACAATCAGGTGGGCTTTACCATCAGCGATCCGCGCGACACCCGCAGCAGCCGCTACTGCACCGACATCGCCAAGGTGGCCAACGCCCCCGTGCTGCACGTCAGCGGCGACGATCCAGAAGCGGTGGTGTTCTGCGGGGATCTGGCGCTGGCCTACCGCCAGGAATTCGGCAAGGACGTGTTCATCGACCTGATTTCCTTCCGACGCAACGGCCACAACGAGGGCGACGAGCCGCGCATGACCCAGCCGATCATGTACCGCGAGATCGACAAGCACCCCGGCACCCGCTCCATCTACGCTGCCAAACTGGAAGGGGAAGGCGTTCTGGACGCGGGCGAGGGCGACGCGTTGATCGATGGGTTCCGTGACAAGCTCGACGCCGGGGAGCCGGTGGTGACCGAGATGGAAAACCTGGCCCAGAGTGAGCTGGCCGTGGACTGGTCGGCCTACACGGGCACCCACTGGCGCGACGAGGTGTCCACTGCCGTTCCCCGCGAGAAGCTGGAGGAGCTGGGCCTGAAATTGGCCAGCGTGCCGAAAAACTTCGTGCCGCACCGGGGCGTCGAGCGTGTGCTGAAGGCGCGGGCGGCGATGGCACGCGGCGAGCAGCCGCTGGACTGGGGCATGGGCGAGAATCTGGCCTACGCCACCCTGCTGGACGAGGGGTATGGCGTGCGGTTGGTGGGCCAGGACAGTGGGCGCGGGACCTTCGTTCACCGTCATGCCGTGCTGCACAACCAGAACGCCGATGATCCCCTGAACGAGGAATACATGGCGCTGGCGCACCTCTCGCCCGATCAGGGGCAGGTCGAGGTCATCGACAGCACCCTGTCGGAAGAGGCGGTGATGGCCTTCGAGTACGGCTATTCCACCTCTGAACCCAAGGGGCTGGTGGCCTGGGAAGGCCAGTTCGGCGACTTTGCCAACGGCGCGCAGGCGGTCATCGATCAGTTCCTGAGTGCGGGCGAGAGCAAGTGGCTGCGCCTGAGCGGCCTGACCCTGCTGCTGCCCCACGGCTACGAGGGCGCGGGGCCGGAACACTCCAGCGCCCGTCTGGAACGCTACTTGCAACTGTGTGCCCAAAAGAACATGCAGGTGGTCGTGCCCAGCAGCGCCGCCCAGATGTTCCACCTGCTGCGCCGTCAGGTGCTGCGCCCGTACCGCAAGCCGCTGATCATCATGACCCCCAAGAGCCTGCTGCGAAACAAGCAGGCCATGAACCCGCTGAGCGACTTCACCGATGGCCGTTTTTCCGAGGTGATCGGGGATTACGACGTGACCGGCGCGCACCGCGTGGTCATCAGCAGCGGCAAGCTGCACTGGGAACTGGTGGAGGCCAGAGACGCCGATCAGGACGCCTACGCCGGAACCGCCCTGATTCGCCTGGAACAGCTTTACCCCTTTCCTGCCGAGGCGCTACGGACTGAGCTGGCCCGCCACCCCGGCGCGCAGGTGGTGTGGGCACAGGAGGAACCGGAAAATCAGGGCGCATGGCTGATGATCTGGGAAGATCTGGAAAGCGTTCTGGCCCCCGGTCAGGTGCTGAGCCACTCCAGTCGCCCCCGCAGCGCCAGTACCGCCGCCGGATACGCCAGCGTCCACGCCCGCGAACAGGCCGCCGTGATCGCCGCTGCACTGGGCGAGAGGATCGATCCTGAAGTTGTGGAAGAGCAGGAGAAGATCGCCGAGGAAGCCGCGCAACCGGGCTGAACCGGGGATAAGGAATGGGGCCGGAGCGAATGCTGCTTCGGCCCTATTTCGTTCTGGATGGGACTTCCATGGTTTAAATCCCTCTGCTCCGCAGCTCTGCGAGTCCGACTATGCGGGGCAACCTTTGGGGGGAGCTGGCTGCGAAACAGACTGGGGCGTTAACTGCAATCAGCCCCCCTGCAATCTCCATACAAATCCCCACCGTCCCCCGGTGATAGCCTGTCCGTGAACCACAACCCAGCCCGGCCCCGCGAGGTGTTCATGACGCATGAAACAACCCTTCCGCCCGATGTCGCCGCCGCCCCTGCCGACTTTACCTATGACCTGCTGGTGATCGGCTCTGGCCCTGGCGGGCAGCGCGCGGCCATTCAAGCGGCCAAGCTGGGCAAGAAGGTGGCGGTGGTGGAGCGCAAAGCGGTGGTGGGAGGCGTCTGCACGAACACCGGCACCATCCCATCAAAGACCTTCCGCGAAGCGATCATGCACCTCAGCGGCTACAACGAGCGCGGACTGTACGGTGCGAGCTACAGCGTCAAGGACGATATTGGCGTCGAGGATTTGCTGCGCCGCACCACCAGCGTGATCGGCCACGAGCTGGACGTGGTCCGTGCCCAACTGCACCGCAACCGGGTGGAGGTCATCTCTGCCGAGGCCAGTTTTATCGGCCCACACACGCTGCGGCTGAAGGACGTGCGCGGCAAGGGCCACAGCGACTCATGGCGCGACGTCACGGCCCGCCAGATCGTGATTGCGGTGGGAACAAAAGCGGCGCGCGATCCGGGCATTCCCTTCGACGGCAAACGCATTCTGATCAGCGATGACATCCTCGATCTGACCGAGTTGCCGCGCACAGTGGCAGTGATCGGCGGCGGCGTGATCGGCTGCGAGTACGCCAGCATGTTCGCCGCGCTGGGCGTGCGCGTCACGCTGATCGATAAGCGCCCGCGCCTGCTGGATTTCATTGACCACGAAATCACCGACATTCTGGCCTATCAGCTCCGCCAGAACCGCATGACCCTGCGGCTGGGCGAGGCCGTTCACGAGGTTGAGAAGGTGCAGGGCGCACGCGGCGAGCAGGTGCGGATCGTCCTGGCGAGCGGCAAGGAAGTCACCTCCGATCTGGTGCTGTACTCCATCGGGCGCATTGGGGCCACCGCGCGGCTGAATCTGGAGGCAGCGGGCCTGAGCGCCGATTCGCGGGGGCGCATTGACGTCAACGCCCATTACCAGACCGCCGTGCCGCACATCTACGCGGTGGGCGACGTGATCGGCTTCCCGTCCCTCGCCAGCGTCAGCATGGAGCAGGGGCGACTGGCCGCCTGCCACGCCTATGGTGTTCCCACCCAGAGCGTGCCAGAGCTGTTTCCCTACGGCATTTACACTATTCCCGAGATCAGCACGGTGGGCAAGAACGAGGAAGAATTGACGCAGGCTGGCGTGCCTTACGAGATCGGCAAGGCGCAGTACCGCGAGATCGCGCGGGGACAGATCATCGGGGACGAGCAGGGTACGCTGAAGCTGATCTTCAACATGGACACGCGGGAGCTGCTGGGCGTGCATATCATCGGCACAGGCGCAAGCGAGCTGATCCACATCGGGCAGGCGGTGATGGCCTTTGGCGGCACGGTGGATTACTTCGTGAACACCGTGTTCAATTACCCCACCCTGGCCGAGTGTTACAAGACGGCGGCCTTTGACGGCATCAACCGCCTGGGCAGCGCCCCCACGCTGGAGCCGAAGCTGGAACCTGTGCGCGAAGTAGGGGTGGTGGTGTGATAGGCGAGATAAAAGACTGCGAAGTCTACACTTGAGTAAATGTCACCGTATCAAGACGGCTGGCTTATGAACATATGAACACCAAAGTTACGCTGAAAATATTTTTTGCTGTAATGATGAGCTTTGCCTTATTTTATGGAAGTGGTATTGGGTATTCATATCTCTCTGCCAGAGATGCAAGAACTAAGATCGGCAATGATATCCTAGTGCTAAATTATCAAATTGGCGACGTAAATTACACTGCAAAGTTTATACAGGCCCAAGCGTTTTGTGCTCGACAAGCAATTGATGACAAAACTTATCTGATCGTTGATGGGGTGATGATTTATATTTCTCAATTAGGCAATGTAGAAATAACAGAGGCCAGGGTAAGCTCTAGCATTAGGTGTTCTCATGGAGAGGGCAGAACGATAAACACCGAATAATTATTTCATCTGAAATCAGCGTAGCAGAGTGCTTAGCGTTGATCGTAAGTTTACAACGCCAAAAATAAGCTAGATTGACGCCACCGATTTCAAAAAGGAGACCCACATGATTCTGTCCCACGGAACCCTGACCGCCCCCGAAGCCCACGCCGACGCCGCCCGCCAGATGCTGCGCCAGATCGCCCAGGCTACCCGCCAGGAACAGGGCTGTCAGCTTTATCTGGTCTCCGAAAATCTGGAAACGCCGGGCCATTTCGTCATCACCGAGCAGTGGGCCAGCATGGAGGATATGCAAACGCATCTGGCGCTGCCTGCCGTGGGCGAGGCCATCGCCGCCGTACATGACATGGGCATCACGGACCTGACCATCACGGCCTGGGAAGCGGGAACGCAGACGCAGATCATGTAGAGCCTCAGCGCAGGCGCGTGACTCGCCTCACGTCTTCCTCGCCGTCCAGATGCTCCAGCCGCAGAATCATGGCGTCTGGGTAATCGGCGTACAGGCGCTCGCCCCACTCCACCACGCTCAGGCGGCTGCCCACGATCAGATCTTCAAGGTCCAGTTCGTACAGTTCCTGCACACTCCGCACGCGGTAGGCGTCTACATGCAGGACGCGGCCCGCCGGGGTGGGGTAGGCGTGGATTAGGGCATAGGTGGGACTGGTGACCGGTCCGCCAAACCCCAGTGCGCCGATTAGGCCAGAGGTCAGCGTGGTCTTGCCTGCGCCCAGTTCGCCCTCCAGAAACAGGACAGCAGCGGGTGGCAGGGTCGGGGCCAGGGCCGCGCCAAATTGCCGCTGTTCTTCGGGGCCGCGTAGCAGGCGCGACTGGCCCGTTTCAAAAGAGCCGGGTTCAGATGGGCCAGTGTCCAGATGACCAGTCTTCAGAGGGCCAGTGTCAGGCGGGAATGCAGGCATCGCCGCCGATGCTAGCGCCGGAGATCAGCGCCGTGTCCCATCAACGTTGCGTTCGGGTCACCCGCCACAGCCCCTCAGCGTCCTGCTGCGCCTCCCAGCGGTGTCTGGCGCTGTGCATGGTCAGTTCGGTAACGCCCATGTCCTCGGCCACGGTGATCAGGTTGGTCAGGGGAACAGTACCCTCGTCGTAGGGACCGCTGAGCAGCATGCAGCCCTGAAGGGTCCAGACCTCAGCGGGTTGTTCTGCGGCGTCCAGCTCAAAGACGCCCAGCAGACCGCTCAGGGCGTCGTCGCCGAAAGTGGCTGTGACTTCCTGGGCGGCGCGGTACTCGGCTTGGGCCTCGGCCAGCAGGGTCTCGGCGTCGGCCAGGGTCTGGGCGTAGCGGGCGCGGGCGGCGGCGCTCATCGGCCCTAGGCGGCGCTGGGCACGCAGGGTATCGGCCAGACGGCCCAGGCGCTGGGTGGTTTCCCCGGCCAGACCGCGCACGGCGTCGTATTGGGCCACGATCCCGTCCGCGCGGGCATCGAACCCCTCGCGCTCCTGAGCCGCCACACCCATGTGGCGTTCCAGCACCGCCCACAGCGGGTCCAGATCCAGTGCCTGACCGTTCGAAAGAGCTGCCTGGGCCATCAGGAGCAGTGGGGCCAGTTCGGCTGCCGCGCCAGGCAGATCGCGGGCGGTGCGCTCAATCTCCAGCAGTTCGCGCCCCGCGTTCAGGCCTGCCTCGCCGCTGAGGGCCGCGCCGTCGGGGCTGGCCTGCAATGCGCCGCGCGCCGTACTCAGGGCGCGCAGGTCGTCGCTGGCCAGGGTGCCGCCGTCCAGCAGGTGCCGTGCGGCGTCCAGTGACACGCGCACGCCCGCGCCCGCCAGGTGGCCGGACAGATCGCTTTCCAGCGCGCTCAGTTCGGCGCGCTGTTCGCTCAGAACCTCGGCCAGCACGGCGCGCAGGGTTTCGCACCAGCCTTCTACCGCCTGGGCCGTCAGCGGCTGCTGCTCGCCCCCTCCACGCAGCGTGGCAAGCTGCTCCCGCAGGTCCGGGCGCACCAGCAGCAGCGGCGCGAACTCGCGCTCGGCGGTGTCCAGCGCCTGCCGGACATGTTCGCGTTCCAGTTCAAGGACGCGGGCCTGCGCCTGCGTGCCCTCGGCGCTGCGGGCGCCGCTGCCCAGGCCCTCCACCACCGAGGATTCCAGTTGTTTACGCAGGTTGTAGGTCAGGGTGCGGGCGCGGTCCACCTCGCCGGGCAGCAGCGTACTCTGGGTCTGAGCCTCGTCGATCTGACCGATCAGGGTGTCCAGGCGGCGCACCTCGCGGCCTCCCAGCCCCTGCACCCGCGTGAAGACGGCGCGCAACTCGGCCAGATCCTGGGCCTGCACCACCAGCCCCTCCTGAAGGCGGCGGTCCATCTGCGCGATCAGGTCCTGACCCTCCTGCACTAGGGCCGCCGTGTCCTGGCCGCCTTCCTGCTCCTGGCGGGCCACCCCCAGCAGGCCGCGCAGGCGCTGGGTCTCGGGCCAGTCGAAGTACAGCGCAAAACGCCGGGCCTGTTCCTCCAGTTCGTCCAGGGCGGCGTCGTTGGCAGGCAGCCGTTCCTGGGTGACCTGTGACAGTTCCTCCAGCACCTCCGAGACCCGGCGCTTGGCCAGCGTCGCGGGTACGCTGAGTTGCAGCCGCTTGAACACCTCGCGCTTGAGGATGCTTTCCAGCGTGCGGACGTCCATTCGGTCCGGCGTGGTGCCGCGCTCGGCAGCGGCGTCCTGAAGGATGCGTTCCAGCGCACGCGGCGAGATCAGGTCCCCCAGCATCTTGACTGGCAACTGGTGCAGGCTGGCGTTCATGGCTGCCATGGGCACGTCGCCGGATCACGTCTGGAGCGCGCCCGCTTCCTGGGCGGCAGGCTAAACATCACTTCCCCGGAGGCCCGGACGGGCGAGAGAGGCCACGTTAGACGGAATCCGTATCAGACATAGCCTCCATTCCATCACAGGTCCTCGTCCCAGTCCAGGCTCTGGGCGGCGGCAGTTTCCTGCTGCGGCGCGCTGCGGCGGCCCAGCAGACCGAACTGCTGGCACAGGCCCCGGAACCCGAAGGTGGTCAGGCCGATGGCGAGGGCCGCCGACAGCGCCCACAGCGGCAGCCCGTAGCCATTCTGGGTCAGCGTGAAATTGCTGGCGGCCCGCAGCGCGCCCACGCCGGTCAGGTCACCGATGGCCCCCAGCAGGCCAAACAACCCTTCCAGAAACACTGGCAGCAGCAGCAGTGCCAGCCCCGAGGCGATGGCCCGCCAGTAGGTGTTGCGCCCGCCGAAGGCCAGATTCAGCAGGTACAGCGGCACGAAGGCCAGGGCCGCCAGCAGCGCGAAGACCAGCACCCGCAGCCAGCCCCCGAAGCCGCGCGCCGCCCCGGCTGAAACGTTATCCAGCGTGCTGACGGGTTGACCGGCAGCGCGGCGTTCCAGACCCGACAGGGTAGCGATCAGGGCCTGCACGTCGTCCGGGCGCAGTGCCGTGCGGGCCTGCGCCGCGCCCAGATCGAACACCAGCGCGTCGTAACCCTGGGTACTCCGTAAGGTGGTGGGCGCGGCGGCCAGCGCGGTTCCAGCCTGCCCCAGTTGCTCGCGGGCCAGCGCGGGATCGCCGTGCCCGGCAGCGGTGAGTGCGCGGCCCAGCGCGGCGTAGACCTCGCCTGCGCTGGTCCTGGCCGGGCGGGCGGGGGCGGTGGGCCTTGGTGTGGCAGTGGCGGCAGGTGTTGCTGGCGGGGTCACGGTGGTGCTGCCCGGCGTGACCGTCACCGGAACGGCGGGCGTGATGGACGGCGTGACTACTGCGCCACTCGGCGCTGAGGCCAGCGACTTTACGAACGCGCCGTTGTTCTGGCGCAGCGCTGTCAACGAACTTTCCAGCGCCCCCACGTCGCCCACGGTCAGTTGCCGCAGCGCGTCACCGAACTGCGAGACCTTCAGGTCACCCGCGCCGGGGGCGTCCTGCACCGCCGTGAACCATGCCATCCCGCGCGACAGATTCAGGTATGTGGTAGAGGACTGGGTGGGCTGGGCCGTGTTCAGGGCCTCGCCGATCTTGCCTGCCGCCTCGCGTTGCAGCCGCCAGGCCACGCGGGGCAGCTTGCCCGCCGCGCCGTCTGCCAGTAGCGCCTGCGTTGCCGCGCCGCTCAGGCCAAATTCTCCGGCCAGTAGCCGCAGTTGCGCCGTGCCGTTGGCCGGGGCGCTGGCCAGCAGGGTCAGGGTCTGGTCATACAGCGCCTTGCGCATAAAGCCGCGTGCCAGCAGAACCTGGGCCTCCAGTTCCGCCGGACTGCGCGCCAGTGAGCCGCGCGCACGTTCCAGCGAGCCTTGCAGGGCGCTGACCAGTTGACGGTTTTGCAGGCTGGGGGCCAGTTTTTTCAGATCGGCGTCCGCCGCGTCCAGCCGGGTCAGTGCCTGGGCCGCTGAAGTCGCGCGCGCCGTCACGGCCCCGTCCAGATCGGCGGCCAGCGCCCGGTAGGCTCCCAAATCCTGTGCGCCCGCCGAACCTGCGCCCAGCAGCGCCGCCGTCAGCAGCCATCCTGTCTTGTGTGAATTCATGCGGCCACCTGAAGGCCCTGCAATTCCACCAGCATGCGGCCCACGTTGGCCTGTGCGCCCACCACCACCGCCACGCAGTACTCCCCCAGCGGGCGCATACAGACCGTGCGCCCCCCCAGGTCCGCCGACATCAGGCGCAGCGTGCGGCCACCCAGCAGCAGCGCTGTGGCCGCCACCACCCCGCCCAGGCCGCTGGCCCCGGCAATGGCGCGGCTTTGCAGCACCTCGCCACTGGCCCGGCAGACCATCACGCCCTGCACGCCCGAGAAGCGGGCCAGTTCACGCAGCAGTTCCTCCTGCCCGTCCGCGCTGCTCAGGTCATAGCTGCGGCCCAGCCCCACGGACACGTATTCGGGGTCGTCGAACTCGAAGTCGTCGGCCCCCAGGCTCAGGTGTGCCAGCGACAGGCCGCCTGCATCCGAGTCGTCGTCCCAGGCGGCAAAGGGGGCCATCTGGGTCATCAGGGTGGGGGCCTTGGGGTATTCGGCGGCCAGTTGCCGGGCCAGGGTCAGCAGTTCGTGGCGGGCACGCGCCTCGGGCAAGACCATCGACAGCCGCGCCAGCAGCGGCCCGGACAGCAGGCGCTGAAGGTCCTGGGCCGTCACGGTCTCGGGCTTCAGGCGCTGCTCGCGCAGCAGGGCCTGAAGCATGGTCTCGGCTGCTCGCGCCGATACGACGCCCGCCAGGGCACGAACAGTCATGGTGTACACCGCATTGGTCATCTCAGAAAACCTCAAGGGAGTGTAGACAGAGCGGGCTTACATTTTTATCTCACGCGGCTACCCGTCTATTCCTCCGCCTTTGCTATACTCCCTGCGGTCTGGGTCTGCCCAGCATTGAAGGCCAGTTCTGCCGTTCTTTACCCTGCCTTTGAGAAACAGATCTCCGCAGGCACCCGTAGCTCAGTTGGATAGAGCGGCCCCCTCCTAAGGGGCAGGTCACTGGTTCGACTCCAGTCGAGTGCACCACGTCCAGCACGCAGAAAACCCTCGGTAAAGATCGAGGGTTTTCTATGCCGTGTGCAGTACGTTGTGCAATAGGCGTCTAAAAAGTTGGCAGCTCTATGCGGCGTGCGGCCAAGCAACGCGTTCACGGCTATGGATAACTTTGCTTTGGTGATTAAGCCGCTCAGCATCGATCGAACCAGCCGCACAAGCAGGGGGACGCGGTTGCTGAATAGCACCGCAGAAGCGGTAGAGCAGATGAGCTAGAGCTTTCAAGAACACGAGGAGGGCACTGGGAACGTGGTCTGGGGCCGTGCTGGGGCGTTAGTCAGGGTCACTTGGGATGTCAGCCTTACCGTGTCAACAGCCGGTGCCCATCCCCAGACGCACACCCATTCGACTCGCTATGTGGAATCACCAGAGGGGGCACAGGCTGGCCTAGACCCGACATGGACATTCCACTTTAGCCGTACAGAAATATGGTCCGTCCATCCGCTGGGGGTAGAAGCCGCGCGTGTATCACCGAAGGATCATTTAAGCGATAATGTTTATTCACATGAAAGACAAATGTTGGGCAGCGTTCTGGCAAACGGCGGACCATATCAAGAGTGCGGGGAAAAAGCCGTCAGATGGATGAGGTGTTCGTAGCGTTGACCCGGGAACTGGCCGGATGGTTAGGACGTCAACTGCCAGCTCTTGGAGGCAATTGGTGGGCGGACGCCGTCATCTCCAAACTGAGTTTTCAGCAGCAGCGCTCCGTTGAGGACCGGGGCTGTAAAGCACTTGAACAGCTTGATCTAGCCGCTCTCCTGCGGATCCTGGATCTCAACTGGTTTGAACTTAAAGACGCAGTCCCCGGGGAAAGGGACGTCCGCACATGGGTCAAGGAACTGCAGTCCGTGCGCAATCGGTGGGCGCACCGCTCGGCGGAGCGGATGCCAGCGAGTGAGGTCTACCGGGATGTGGATACAGTTGGCCGGGTCCTTGCCGTCCTCAATGCCGACAGTCCCGCTCTGGAACTTGTGGAACGCGTCCGCGCTGAGGCTCTCCTCGACCTGACTCCGTCGGCGCTGGTTGAGCAGCCTGTCCCGTCTCAGGGCCCAATGTCTCTGTTCTCTGCGGGTGAACTCGTTGCACTCAGAGCGCGGCCCGACGTGCGGGTCCCCATCCTGCGGGTCGTACAAGGCGCTCACGAACGGCGATACGAGGTCTTTCAAGACAATGCGGTGGTTTCGTATTACGAAAGTCAGTTGCAGGCAATCGGGCCTGCGCGAGCTGCCTACAACCTTCTGTCGGTGGCCGAGCTTCGGGGGCACCTGACATCCCTCAAGCTGCTCTCGCCATCCGTAGCAAGCTTACTTTCGCTGGGAACGGGCCGTGTGGACTTCGTGCCGTACCAGTACCGCCCGGTACTCAAGATGATCCGCGCTGATCGGCCCCGCCTGCTCGTGGCGGATGAGGTGGGCGTGGGGAAGACCATTGAAGCAGCGCTGGTCCTCAAGGAGCTGCAGGCGCGGATGGACATCAGATCAGTCCTGGTAATCTGCCCCAAGCCGCTGGTGGCTGAACGAAAATGGTTCACGGAACTCAAGCGATTCGACGAGCAGTTTGTCGCGCTGGACAGTCCAACGCTCCGGAACTGCTTGCAAGAAACTCACCTCGAAGGTGAGTGGCCACAGTCACATAGCCGGGCCATCCTGCCTTTCTCTCTGTTCGACGCCGAGATGGTCCATGGCGGCACGTCTCGAAGGGGCGTTGCCCGGCAAGGTCTGCTGACGCTGGATCCACCACCGAAGTTTGATCTCGTCATTGTCGACGAGGCCCACCACCTGCGCAATCCGGATACCTATCTGCATCAGGGTGTCCGCTTCCTGTGTGACCACGCCCAGGCCGTGCTATTGCTCACGGCAACGCCAGTGCAACTGGGCAGCGACGACCTCTTCACCCTGCTGAACGTTCTCAGGCCCGATCTTATTATTGACCGGCCTAGCTTCCAGCAGATGGCCGAACCGAACCGCCACATTAATGCAGCAGTGCTCAGCCTCCGCACCGCCGCGCAGGACTGGCAGAGCGACGGCCTAAAGGCCCTGGAAGAGGCCGCAATGACGGAATGGGGCCGCCTCTTTCTGCGGGAGTCGCCCGATTTCCAGTCGGTGTACGACCGACTGGGGGGCGATCCCCTGGCTCATTCAGACCGGGTGTCGCTGATCGCAGACCTTGAGGCCCTCTACACGTTCAGTTCCCTGATCAATCGCACGCGCCGAAGGGACATTGGCGATTTCACCACACGCAAACCTGAAACCATGGAAGTGCCCTTTACGGAACAGCAGGCAACCTTTCACGACACCCTGCTTGATGTGGTGTCGCGCATCCTGACTGGGATGCACGGTGATCAGAACGTGGACTTCATGATGTCGACGATCCGCCGGCAGGCGGCCAGCTCCCTCTATGGCCTCGCGCCTCTGCTCCGGGACATGCTGAGCGGCAAAATGGGGCAGCTCGATGCGATGACCGGCGGACTTGATGACGTGTCGGAGATTCACTTCGTTGAGGCCATCCGTGCGGATGTCTCTACGTTGCTGCAGCAGGCAGACATGCTGGATCCGCATGATCCCAAGGTAGACGCGTTTCTGGATATCTTGGTCCAGAAGTCGCAGCAGCCCAACGATAAGGCCCTGGTGTTCAGTACCTTCAGGCACACCCTGAGGTACCTGCAAGCGCATGTTGAGGCGGCTGGAATCCGGCTGGGGATGATCCACGGGGACGTACCCGACGAGGAGCGCCGGGAAATCCGCCGCCGCTTCGCGTTGGAGCGCCACCATGACGACGCCATCGACGTCCTGCTCTCCTCCGAGGTCGGTTGCGAGGGTCTGGATTTTCAGTTCTGCGACATGATCATTAACTACGACCTGCCGTGGAATCCGATGAGGATTGAGCAGCGCATCGGCCGGATCGACCGCTACGGGCAGGCCAGCGACACGGTCACCATCGTCAACCTCATCACTCCAGGTACCGTGGACTCCGAGATTTACCACCGCTGCCTGTTCCGTATCGGCGTGTTCAACCAGGCCGTGGGAGGCAACGAGGAGATCCTGGGTGAAATTACCCGCGAGATTCGGCAGATCGCTGACAGCACGAAGCTGACGCCCGAGGAGCGCAACCGCCGCCTGCAGCAGCTGGCGGACAACAGCATCCGTCAGGTTCAGGAGGAGCAGGCTCTTGAGGCTGGGCAAGCTGAGCTGTTCGGCCTGAGCGTCCCGAAGCAGGCCTGGCGGGAAGAATTGAAAGCGGCGCAGTCGTTCTGGCTTTCCGCAGCGTCCCTCCAGAACGCGGTCAACAGCTACCTGGCCAGTCGCCTGGAGCGCGAGAAGGATACCCTCACCGGTGACCGGGCGGTGAAGAACCTGCGGCTCAGTCAGGAAGCGCGGGATCTGCTACTCGACGATTTCCTGAAACTGCCCCGTACCCAGGACCCCGTGTCTCGGACGTGGGAAAAATGGCTCAAGGGGAACGCACCGAACCTTCAGGTGACCTTTGAGCAGGAAGCGGCGAAAGATCAGCCGGGCGTGATGCATCTGACCGCCACGCACCCGCTGATCCGTCAGGCGGCCCGCCACCTCGAACTGCGGGAACCCCGGGATGTCAGCCTCCAGGCCGTCGGCCATGATCTTCCCGCCGGAACTTATCCGTTCGCGGTGTACCGCTGGGTGAAGTACGGCGTGCGTGGCGATGAGGACTTGGTCGCGGTGGCCATGGATGGACGGGTCGAGTCGGCCGTGATGGACGTCTTACAACATGGAGAAATGGGGACAGCGCCGCCTATGGATGAGGCCGGGAAGGAGCACTTGGAAGCGCGGCACCACGAGTTGTGGGCTGAGGCACAGGCCGCACACTGTGCACACAACAGGCAACTGGTGGATTTCCGCCTGCAAAGTCTCACCGTGAGTCACCGGGCCCGGATGCAGAGCATTCAGGATCAGCTGCACCGGGCGACCAACAACAAGATTCGTCTGATGAAAGAGAGCGAACTCGGCCGGGCAGATGCCGATTTTCAGCGTCGCTCCGCTGAGCTTGAACAGGCGGCCCGGAGTGGCGACGTTCTCGCGGCTCCAGTGCTCTTCGGCACCATTGAGATCACCCCTGGAGGTCAGCAGTGAGCGTGCTACAAGATATCAAGCGGCGCCGCCGCAACCTGGCACAGACCCTCAAGGAACACCAGGGCATCCGGACCCTCGTCGAGCAGCTGTACCCGGACCGCGCCCATTTCATCTATGAACTGCTCCAGAATGCCGAGGACGCTGGGGCCACCCAGGCCACCTTCCGGCTGCTCCACACGTCCCTGGTGTTCGAGCATGACGGCCGGGCGTTTGAGCCGGCAGACATTGAGGCCATCACTGACATTGGAAGCAGCAGTAAGCAGGACGATCAGCAGACCATCGGTCGGTTCGGGATCGGATTCAAGGCAGTGTTCGCCTACACCAACACGCCCCGGATCTATTCCCCCACATATTCCTTCCGGATCGATGACCTCGTCCTGCCATCCCCACTGACGGCAAATTCTAAACTTGGACCGGTAACGCGGTTCGAGTTCCCTTTTGACAACCCGAAAAAGCCTGCTGCGGTCGCCTTCCAAGAAATCCAGCAGGGGCTGGAAGCGCTCCAAGTATCAACGCTGCTTTTCCTGAACACCCTGGCATCCATCTGTTGGGAGATCGAGGGGGGGGCAGAAGGTGCCGTTCACCGCGTTGTGCACGCTGATCACCATCTCGAACTGATCACCAATCCGGACAGTGACGATGCCTGGAGCGACCATTACGTGATGTTCAGCGCCCCAGTACCTGGTTTGCCGCGGCACCGCGCCGCTATCGCCTTTGAGTTGGACTACCTGCCTGGAGTAGAAGAGTATGACCACCGGAAACCTCTTGCCAAGCAGATGAAGGTGGTCGATGCAAATCCTGGGCAGGTGTTTGTGTTCTTTCCGGCGGAGAAGGAAACGTCTGGACTGCGGTTTCATCTTCACGCTCCGTTCGTGCCAGAGGTCAGCCGCGCGAGCATTAAAGATACGACTGCCAACGCCCCCCTCTTTAACCAGTTGGCGGACGTCACAGCAGCAGCGTTGCAACGGCTGAAGAAACTGAAACTGCTGACGCCGGAACTCCTCAGCGTCCTGCCGAACAATGACGACCCCTTGCCGTTACGGTACAGGCCGATCCGCGCCGCCGTCCTGCTGGCGATGCGTCAAAAGGATCTGACGCCAACATTTACCGGCGGACATGCGCCAGCAGAGGTACTTTTGCAGGCCCGGGTGCAGGTCAAGGAGCTGATTGAACCGCGCGATCTTCATGTCCTTCTCCAGACCATAGATCCGCTCGAGTGGGCGGCGAACGTCAACCAGAAGAACGGCCGAATCGATAAGTTCTACAGCAGCCTGGGCGTGGAGGAGTGGGATGTCGAGGCGCTGGTTGACACTTTGAAGGAACACCTCTCGGAAGCAACTGCTGCCCCCGGTCAAACGTATACATACCTTAAGCAACCGACGCCGGAAGTGCTCACCTGGTTGCAGGGTAAATCCGTCGACTGGATGCGGGAGTTGTACGCGACCCTCGAACGCCATTACCTGGGTGGCTGGCAACGCGCGCAGAAAGTGGAAGGCTTGGCCACTCTGAAAATTGTCCGGTTGGCTGATGGCATGTTGACCCGTCCTTCCGAGGCTTATTTTGCCAATGCTCAGCTGGGTTCTGCTGGCGTGCCTACCGTAGACACTGCCACTTTCACTCGCGGCAAGAAAAACGACCTACATCCTGAGGCGCGCCAGTTCCTCGTTGCGATCGGTGTGCGGGAACTTGACGCCGTGTCCCAGATGGACCGCTACCTCCGGCAAAATTACGGAGAATTCAGCCGGAACCAAAAATTTGAAGATATGGAGCTTTTCCTCAGGTTTGCAGAGGAACATCCCCATGAGCTGGACATCTTTCGTGGGGCAACGATCTTCAAAGTGAAATCCAAGGGTGGTCCGGGAGTGTGGGCGAGCGCAGAGACAATCTTGTTCTCCCAACCCTACGCTCCTACCGGTCTTGATCAGTTTTACCGTCAGGAGCTGCAAGACGCGAAATGGCACTGCCTGACAGACGATTATCAGACACTTGATAAACGGCTGCCGGCTTTCCTGAAATTCTGCGAGCGGGTGGGTGTTAAGAGCAGTCTGGAGATATCAAGGGTTGGCTGTTATGGCAATACGCAGTATGCGTTTCTGGTGGTAAAAGCTCCGGGTAATTGGTCGGACAACAAGGGCATCAACATCGATTTTACGATTCCCGGCCTACAGGAAGCTTTGCAGCGACCATCGCTCGACACTTCTCGTTTGATCTGGACCTCATTGCTCACCGCCAAAGATCCAAACTTCACAGAAGCGATGTACCGCTCTAACAGTGCCCATGATATTCGGCGTGCGCCGTCGAAATTAATCGAACAGCTAAAAAAAGCCAAATGGGTTCCACAAGGGGACCGGTTTGTTCAGCCAGCCCAGGCTCTCGTCAGCAAGCTGCCTAAAGGGTTCTACTTCGATCCAGCTGCGGCATGGATCAAGGCCATCGATTTCGGTTCGGAGACCCGCCGACAAGAGGAGATGGGAAAGGACAGGCAGCAGTCTGCCAAGCTGCTCGGATTTCCGGATGACGAAAAAACGTTGGAGATGCTCCGTGAACTCGCGAAGCTTCCAAAAGAAGAACTGGGCAACCTGGCGGCCAAAGCGAGAGCATCGAAAGCCGGTGAATTTCCGGAGCGCACGTCAAGCAATCCGGAACGAAGGACAAAACATGTCGGCGCCGCAGCCGCCCAAGCTCCACAACGGCAGAGCGAGACGCGCGAGAGATCGGTTTCTGTCAACTATTCGGAAGTAAAAACAGAGGCCAGGCAGTACTTAAGCGATCAATACACCTTGGATGGAGATTTATACTGCCAGATTTGTCAGAAGCCCATGCCGTTTCGGCTCGACAACGGTCAACCATACTTTGAGGCAGTCGAACTTGTCCCCGATTTAACGACAATGCACCCTCCGAACTATCTTGCCCTCTGTCCCAATCACGCAGCCATGTTTGAACGCGCAAACAAGTCAAAGTCTGCGCTGCGGTTCCTGATCAAGCAGGCCCATGGCGTCAATATTGACGTCATGCTGGCTGGCCAGGAGCGCAAGGTGAGGTTCACGAAAATGCATTTGGAAGATCTGCGAATCGTTCTTGATCAACTCTCCAAATCATCGGCACAGAGCGCCTGAGAGGAAAACACATTTATGGAAACCCAGATTTACAACACGGGTGAACTGAGATCCACGTTTCCCTTCCGCATCGACCCTAAGCGCGATGCTGAGATTCTCGGATACCTGCTCCAAGATCCAGATATTCACCTTCAGTCCTCTTTCCAGCAAGTAAGGCAACACGAATATCAGGGAGAGGTACTGGTCGGTGCCGAATCCGTGGAACTCACATTCCACCATAAAGGCGCAACAAATGGGTCTCGGCTATCTGCCTTGCGGTGCAGTGCAGGAGTGAGCGTGGCGGCGATCCGTCTCCTCCGACAGGTTGTTTTTCAAAACGCTCGTCAGAACACCTTAGGTATACAAGTCGACCGACCTACGTTCAGGGCGCAGCCAGAGCAGCTCCAGGTGCGCATTCATACCCATGATTCTGGCAAACGGGAGGCAAAGTCGTCGTCCAGCATTCCATATCAAGAATCTGTTGGGCATGCGGGAGAACGCCACTTCATGGAATACCTCGAACGGTATTACCCTCGGGAGAAAATTGAGTGGCCCAATGCAACCGAGGAGGAGGGTTTGCCATACGACATTCTCTTGGATGGCCGATTGGCATTCGATGTTAAGGCCACACGCATCGAGCGGAGCCACGTCGTTCTATCAGAGCCGGAAAGAGAGTTTCGCCGAGCGATAGGCCGTCACCATGCGATAGCTGTGGTGACCCTTAGAGATGACATGGCTGCCCCTCCGCTGGCGATTGATCTATATACGGGCGTCCCCTTGGTGCGCATTGACCTCGACGGCGTCCAGCAGTTACTGGCGGATCTCCCCGCCCTCCAGTATGCCAGGCCAAAGAATTCCATTCCAGTCACTGCTGCCGAGTCAGCGCCAGCTTATTTCATACCCGGTCGTTATGTTTCCATATCTGCAACGCTCGATCTCAAGCCGGATGGCCGGTTCACAGCAACAGGTAATGAGGCTTCGGCTGGAGTGTATGAAATCGCTGGACACTTTATCGTTTTACGCTCCGCCGAAAGTCAGGTAATGCCAATACTGGGTAAATTACACATCGTGACAGATGGTGGGAGTCGTCAGCTCCTCGCCACAGATGGTGTCATGTACTTACTCCGTCTAGGGCCTGATGCTGATCACGGAAAGCTCGTCTGGGACGGCAAAAAGACGAACTGATTCGCTCCTCGACCTGAACAAACCATGTTTTCTGCTCGGTTTTGGATCATCTCTTGCGCTCTAGGTGCAGCACACCGAAAAGACAGCTTCTGGGCGCTGAACCCTATAGGCTAAGCAAAATGGCAGTGTCGATTTCCAATGCACGCAAAACACTCTCCCAGACGGCGTGGATGCTGGCTCGCTTAAGCCCTAAACGGGGCAGGTAAGACGGCGCTGAATCTGGAGAAGCGGTTCTAGAGCATTTGTCAAAAGGGTTGTTCACTTTTGACCGAACGGAGTGAGTGGATTTCATTGAATATTTGGGAGAATGGAAGCATCAGGTGAGGTTCCCCCCTCCGTCGGTCCAGTCCAATTGCACTTGAATCGTACCTCAGCCCGCCTGATACAGGCGGGCGAACGTCTGAGGTGAGAGATTGTCCAGGGAGCTGTGCGGACGAACCTGGTTGTAATCCTGATGCCAGGCCGACACGATTAGGCGAGCCTGGGGCAGCGTCTGAAACCAGTGGAGATTCAGGCACTCGTCCCGGACACGGCCGTTGAAACTCTCGATGTAGGCGTTCTCCACGGGCTTCCCTGGATGGTTGAAGTGCTGGATGATTCCGTGCTCATGGCTCCACTGATCCAGCGCTTTACTGATGAATTCCGGGCCATTGTCCGTCACGATCATGGCTGGTTGAGCGCGCTCAACCAGCACTGCGGAGAGGAGTCGGGCCACATCCGCGCCCGTGATCGAGGTCCCGACATGCATGATCAAACATTCCCGCGTGAAGTCATCAACCACGTTCAGCACGCGAAACCGTTGACCTGAGGCCAGTTGGTCCGACATGAAATCCATGCTCCAGCGTTGATTCGGCGCGGACACTGGCGGTTTGTTGCCCCGTTCTCCTGCCACCAATTTCTTGCGCGTCTTGCGCCGAACGGCCAGTCCTTCCGCACGGTAAATCCGGTACACCCGTTTGTGATTGACCTTCAATCCTTCGCGTTTTAGCAAGACGTGGAGCCGCCGATATCCAAAACGAGGCCGTTCCAGCGCCAGGAAACGCAACCGAGCTTTCAAGACCTGGTCTTTTTCCTCTCCAGGGCTGTTGTGTCGTTGTGTCGACCGCCAGAAGCCCAACTGGTGACACGCCCGCCGTTCGGTGACCCCGAAGCGCAGCCGTACAAATCCCACCATTTCCCGCTTCAACGGCGTCTGGGACTGTGGCGTCGCGCCCGGGTCTACCACTTTTTTGCCACCACCTCTTTCAGCACTTGGTTGTCCAGCGACAGATCTGCCACCAGTTTCTTGAGGCGGCGATTTTCTTCCTCCAGCAGACGAAACCGTCTGGTTTCGTTCTTCGTCATCCCGCCATACTTTGCCTTCCAGCGGTGGATGGTGCTGACCGCGATGCCGTGAAGTCGCGTCATCTCGGCTAGGGACTGGCCTGCGTCGACCTGTTCGAGAATGCTCAGAATCTGCTGCTCGGTGTACCGTTTTCCTTTCATCGCGCCTCCGGGTTGCCCATCTTGTCGCAATCGGAGTGGACCGAGAAACAGGGGTCACGTCAATTGCTGACTACCCCTAAAAACTCATCGCCTGGAACGGCAAGTCAGCCCCTGCAGGGTATTTTCCTCCTAGAGTAGTCTCTAATGGGGTCAAGCTCTGGGTCTTATGAACCCAAAATGGGGCAGGCACAGTGCTGTTCGTGGTGCATCAAGGGTGTAGGGCCAGAGGCTTGGCCCGCTACAGCCTGAGATGGCAGGTCGAAAATTTACAGAGTGTCCTGAAAACATTCGGCTTCGATCTGGAGGACACAGGGTTGACCCGTGCTGAGCGTGTCTCAACACTTCCTAAGGAAGTGTCGATTGCATTTATCTGGCTCTGCGTGTCCAGAACATTTTTGGTCCGTCCTGACCTGATCAAAAAGAGCATGGGTGAGACTCACGCCTCGTTTTAAGGAGTGGTCAGGTGTAATTGCTCCTGAAAGATCTGTGCAGTCGATGTGCAATAGCCATCGAAAACTGTCCGTTCACGGACCGTCACGTACAGTTCTCAGAAGAGCGAGAAAGTCGTCTGGGAAGGGGGATTTTGTCCACGTGCAGTCACGCGTAGGCCGCTGGGCCACTCCTCCTAAGGGGCAGGTCACTGGTTCGACTCCAGTCGAGTGCACCACGTCCAGCACGCAAAACCCCCTCTTGGCTGAGGGGGGTTTTTGCATGTCTGGCATAGGTTCAGTGTAGTAGGCCGTTCATTCAGCAACGTTGGGGCGTCCAGCTTAGGCGGCGGCAAGGTGGAAGGTGGGGAAGAGGGCGATCACCGTCGCGTGCTGCCCGCCGTCCAGGACAGTCTCGGCTGGTTCAATGCTGCTTCTGCCAATCACCGAAGATCCGCTTGATCATGGGCTGGAAACTCAAGCCGGGCGAGAAAAAAAGAATGATCGTTCTTCCTCACCCCTATACAGAAAACAGCGCCCACCCCCGCAGGAGTGAGCGCTGTTTCAGAAAGCTGGGTGCTTAAGCGCTGACGAGTTCGCGTTCCAGGCCGAACATGCGGTTGTCCACGGCCAGCGGCTCGTTGCCCGCCTTGATGGTGGCGGCCAGCGCCTTGATCTCTGGGAACAGCTTGGTGAAGTAGAAACGGGCGGTCTGGACCTTGCCCAGGTAGAAGCCGTCCTTGTCCTGCCCGGCGTCAATCTTGGCCTGGGCCACCTTCGCCATGCGCGCCCACAGGTAGCCGTAAACGACGTGACCGAAGAAGCGCAGGTAATCCACGGCGGCAGCGTTCACTTCGTCGGCACCGCCCTCGCCGCTCATGGCTTTCTGGCCCACCACCATCGTGATGCTGCCCAGTTGCTGCGAGGCCTTGCCCAGTGCCGTGACATACTCGCCGATAACTTCGTCGGACTCGTTGTCGTCCACGAATTCCTGGAGCATTCCCGCCAGCTTCTGCAATTTCTTGCCGCCGTCCATCAGCACCTTGCGGCCCAGCAGATCCAGCGCCTGAATGCCGTTGGTGCCTTCATAAATCTGGCCGATGCGGGCGTCGCGCACGAACTGCTCCATGCCCCACTCGCGGATGTAACCGTGACCGCCGAAAATCTGCTGGCTCTGCACGGCGATGTTGAAGCCGTTGTCAGTCATGAACGCCTTGGCAATCGGGGTCAGCAGCGCCACCAGATCGCCCGCTTCCTGGCGCGCGGCCTCGTCGGGGTGGTGGTGTTCGGTGTCGATGCTCAGGGCCAGCCACATCGCCATCGCGCGGCCCGCCTCGGTGTACGCCTTACCCGTCAGCAACATGCGGCGCACGTCGGGGTGGACGATGATCGGATCGGCGTTCTCGGAAGGATTCATGCGCGGGTTGTGGCGCATCTGGAGGCGGTCCTTGGCATAGGCCAGCGCGTTCTGATAGGCCACTTCGCCCAGCCCCAGCCCCTGCAAACCGGTGCCCAGACGGGCCGCGTTCATCATGATGAACATGTGGTTCATGCCCTTGTTGATCTCGCCCACCAGAAATCCGGTTGCGCCGTCAAAGTTCAGCAGGGCGGTGGCGTTGCCGTTGATGCCCATCTTGTGTTCCAGGCTGCCGCAGACCACACCGTTGCGCTCGCCCACCTTGCCCTCGGGCGTGGGCAGGTACTTGGGAACCAGGAACAGGCTGATGCCCTTGGTGCCCTCGGGACTCCCTTCCAGGCGGGCCAGCACCAGATGCACGATGTTGTCGGCCATGTCATGCTCGCCCGCGCTGATAAAGATCTTGGTGCCGCTGACCGCGTAAGTGCCGTCGCCGTTGTCCTTCGCCTTGGTGCGGATGATGCCCAGGTCTGTCCCGGCATGCGGCTCGGTGAGGCACATGGTCCCGGTCCACTCGCCCGACACGATTTTGGGCAGGTACAGGTCTTTCAACTCGTCGCTGCCCACCGCGTGCAATGCCGAGTACGCGCCATGGCTCAGGCCGGGGTACATGCTCCAGGCCACGTTGGCGCTGTTCAGCAGTTCCACCAGTACGTTGGAGACCAGATGCGGCATGCCCTGTCCGCCGTAGTTGGGATCGGCGTCCAGCGCGGTCCAGCCTGCCTTGCGGTACTTATCGTAGGCGGCCTTGAAGCCCTCCGGGGTGGTCACCTCGCCGTCATCGTGGCGCACGCAACCCTGCTGATCGCCCACCGCATTCAGCGGGACCAGTTCACCCTCCACGAAACGGGCGGCCTCGTCCAGCACCTGTTCCATCAGGGCACCATCGGCGGTTTCGTTCTCGGCGTAGTACGGCATCTTCGCTAGTTCGGCGGGAGCGTCGAGCAGTTCGTTGATCAGAAACTTGATGTCGCGCAGCGGTGCTTTGTAGGTCGGCATGTGGACTCCTTCGTGTGTAGAACACGGCGGTGCAGGACCCATGCCCCTGCGGCACGATACCCGGCACTTTTGTTTAGACCGAGTATAAAACTTCCGGAGGCAAAAGTCACGCGGATTTCTCCCGTCTTCCCTTCATGGACGGGGAGATGGCGGCGGAACTAGGAGGCTCGTAGGACAGCCCAAGGAGGCGACAGGAGAAATGACCTCGTGTTCATCCTTTCTTTACCTCAGGCATTCTGGCCCAGCAGGGTACATTCGCCCCCCTGGACCGCTGAATTCGAGTATCCTGCGAAGGATCATGAATTATCCGAGCCTGGTCTGGCACCTCAAACGCACCGAGCTGTTTGCCGACCTCGAACTGGCAGAGCTGGAAAAGGTGGCTGCCACGACCCCCTACCGTCAGTACGGGCCGGGTGAGGTTGTCTACCGCATGGACGACCCTGCCGACGCGCTTTATTTCGTCAAAAGTGGGCTGGTTAAGATCAGCAAACTGTTCCCCAACGGCAAGGAGGCCATTCTGGGCGTGATTGGGCAGCATGACACCTTTGGTGAGCTGCTGCTGCAACCCGAGGAACGCCGCCCCACCCAGGCCGAGGCGCTGGAGCGCACCACCCTGATCGTGCTGCCCCGCAGCGAGTTGCAATCCCTGCTGAGCAGCAAACCCGACCTGGCCATGAAACTGATTCGCCTGATGGCCGCCCGGCTGTTCGAGGCCCAGGCGTGGAGCGCCACCGTCAGTGCCTACAGCGCCCCGGAGCGCGTCGCCAGCCTGCTGTACCGTCTGGCCCGCGAATTCGGACGGCCCCATAGCCAGGGTGTCGAGCTGAACCTGAAACTCAATCAGGAAGACATCGCCCGGATGGTGGGGGCCACCCGCGAGACGGTCAGCCACTCGCTGGGCAAGCTCAAGCAGGAGGGAGCCATCGTGCGTGCCCGCGCGCCGATCATCGTCCGCATGGAAGCGCTGAAGGCTTACATCGAGCAGGGCAATTAGAAAAAGACCTCATCAGAAGAAATCTGAGAGCCTGCCCCTCCGCAATGGAGGGGGTTTTTCGTGCCTGATCAGTTCGGAAAATAAGTCAAAGGTAAGCTCCCAGGCGCATCCCAGCCTCAGCCATTCGGCACAGGCGGAGGCGGCAGGCTCAGCTCTAGGGTAACTGGCGAGGAGAGCGCACCACGTCTCCATCTTCTGACCCTGGACCTGACCATGAACATCAATGAACTTTCCAACATCCTGCACACCTTCTGGACTGAGCTTCTCAGCACGGTGCAACACACGCTGGCCACCAATGAACTGGCGCAGGGCGGCCTGCTGATCGGTCTGCTGAGCGCGGCGGCCATGTACGCCCGAACGCTGCCCACGCAACTGCTGTCGCGGCTGGACCGCCGTTTTACCGTCACGCTGGACATTCAGGGGGACGATCCAGCCTTTCCGTGGCTGGCGGCGTGGCTGGCCGCCCAGCCGGTGGGGCGAAACCTGCGGCACCTGGGGGTGGTCACGCGTTTCAACGAGCAGATGGGCGGCCACAATGTGGCGATTGGCACGGACCGCGACGGCGACGAGATCACCGCCCGTCTGGTTCCGCTGAGCGGCGCGGCGCTGCTGCGTTTTCACGGCCACTGGATGCTGGCTTACCCGCAGCGCACCGAGCGGCAGGGCGCAAACCAGGGGGGGCTGGGCTTCACCCACAGCCTGACCTTCCGAATGCTGTCGGGGGCGCGTCCGGTGATTACCGAGCTGCTGCGCGAGGCCTATGACTTCACGGCGGGCCGCAGCGACGGACGCGTGGAAATCTACGTGCCCGAGTACCACGGCTGGAAGCTGGTGGAACGCCGCGCCGCCCGCCCGCTGGAGAGCCTGATCTACGCCGAGGGCCTGCTGGACAATTTGCACGCCGATCTGGGCGGCTTCTTCGGGGACCGCGAATGGTACGCGGGCATGGGCATTCCCTACCGCCGGGGCTACCTGCTGCACGGCCCTCCCGGCAACGGCAAAAGCAGTCTGGTGTCGGCGCTGGCGGGGGCGTTTGGTCTGAACGTGTGCGTGCTGAATCTGGCCACGCCGGACCTGAGCGATGACCGACTGACCGCCCTGCTGGCCGAATTGCCGCGCCGCGCCCTGCTGCTGCTGGAGGACATCGACGCCGTATTCCTGGGCCGCGAGCCGCGCACCCCCAGCGTCAAGCTGTCCTTCAACGGCCTGCTGAACGCGCTGGACGGCGTGGCAGCAGGGGAGGGGGGCCGCGTGACCTTCATGACCACCAACGACCTGGCCGGGCTGGACGCCGCGCTGATCCGTCCGGGCCGCGCGGACCGTCACCTCCTGATCGACAACGCCACCCACGCCCAGGTGGCCGGGATGCTGCGCCGCTTCTGGCCGGAGTGGAATGAGGCAGAAATCGGCGAACTGGCTGCCCGTCTACCCGAAGGCATGCTGAGCATGGCCCGCATTCAGGAATACCTGCTGGAACGCCGCGCCGACGAGGCGGGGGTGCGCCGCGACTGGGCGGATCTGGCGGGCATGGAGGAAGTTGTCGCGCCCTGCCCGACCCGGCTGCGGTTGCTGGCGGGCTGAACCGACTTCACGCCACCCTCTTCCCCGCGAGGGGGGATTTTTCATGTTTATTGCTCACGGCGGGCGGCCCTTCCACACCCTGTTTGTGCCAGGATACTGGCTGAATGTTCCAGGCCCTGAGTAACGTCCTGCTGCCCGTGATGATCGTCGCCGGCCTAGGGGCGCTGCTGGCCTCGCGGATAAAAATTGATCAGGTCACCATCTCGCGCATCACCATGTACCTGCTGATTCCGGCGCTGGTGCTGGACGTGATCCTGCGAACCCCGGTGAAGGCCGCCGAGGCCGGGCAACTGGGGCTGGTCTTTTTGCTGGTGATGGCCGTGTCGCTGGGGCTGGGCTGGCTGGCCGGGCTGGGCCGCCCAGACGCCGAACGCCGCAGCCTGAGCGCTTCCTCGGGCATCTGGAACAGCGGCAACATGGGGCTACCGATTGCGCTGTTCGTGTTCGGTGACAGCGGGTTTGACCGTGCGACGGTGGTTTTTCTGGTGTCTATCGTCGCCATGTACATCGTCGGCCCGGCCATCTACGGCTCGGCCTCTAAAACGGGGCAGAAATACGGCGTGGTCGATATTCTCAAGTCGGTGTTCCGGCTGCCCACCATCTGGGTGGCGTTGATTGCCGTGGTGCTACGGGTGCTGAATGTGCCACTTCCACAGGGCGTCACGCGCGGGGTGGCGCTCTTGGCACAGGCCACGCTGCCGCTGGTGTTGCTGTCACTGGGCCTGCAACTGGGCGCAGGGGGCTGGCCGCCGCTGAACCGCCGGGTGTGGCTGGCAGGTGCGGCGCGGTTGATCGGTGGTCCGCTGATCGCGCTGGGCATCGGCTTTCTGGTGGGGTTACGCGGCGAATCGCTGGCGGTGCTGGTTCTGTCGGCCAGCATGCCCACCGCCGTCAATGCCCTGCTGATCGCGCAGGAATACGGCGGAGACTCGGAAACGGTGGCCGGGGTGGTGCTGGTCACGACGCTGGGATCGGTGCTGAGCATTGCGGCGGTGGTGGCGCTGCTGCCGCTGCTGGGGTAAACAGGAAGGCCACTCTCCCGGAAGCTCCTCTGCCCGCTAGACTCCAGGGGTGATGGCAGACGCGGCGGTAGAGGGTCAAAAGACAGTCCTGGTGATCGTGGGCGGCAGCATGGCCGCCGTGAAAGCACCCTCTGTGCTGCGGCGGCTGCGTGAGGGTGGCGTAGGGGTCAGCGTGATCGCCACCCGCGCCGCGCTGGCCTTTGTCACCGAGCTGAGCCTGTCCACCGCCGCCGACGGTCCGGTGGGCACCGATGCAGCGTGGTTCTCGCCCCGCCCCGACGCCCTGCATCTCACACTGGCGAAGGCGGATGCGGCAGTGATCGTGGGAGCCTCTGCCGAATTGCTGGCCGGGGCGGCGCACGGCCACGCGAATGACCTGGCGCTGGCAACCCTCCTGAGCGTGCCGGGGCCAGTGCTGTGGGTTCCGGCCATGAACGCGGCCATGTGGCGAAATCGGGCGGTGCAGTCCAACGTGGCGCGGCTGCGCGAGTGGAGCCACCACTTTCTGGGGCCGGAGGTGGGCGCGTTCGGCACACGCGGCGAGGGCGCGGGCATCGGGCGCATGGCCGAGCCGGAGGACATTGCCGCCGCCGTGCTGAAGCTGCTAACACCCGCCGCTGTGTCTGATTCAAAAGGGCGTGATCTGGAGGGCCTGCATGTGGTGGTTTCGGCTGGCCCCACCCGCGAGTATCTGGACCCGGTGCGCTTTATCAGCAATCCCAGCAGCGGCAAGATGGGCTTCGCGGTGGCCGAGAACGCGCGGGACCGGGGCGCAAGGGTCACGCTGGTCACGGGTCCGGTGAATCTGCCCGATCCGGCTGGCATGGCTGTGGTCAGGATCGAGTCGGCCCTGGAATTGCGCGACGCCGTGATTAGGGCCACACAGGACGCCGATATCGTGGTCATGACGGCTGCCGTGGCCGACTACCGCGCCGCCGAACTGAAGGGCGAGAAACAGGCCAAGGTGGCGGGCGACGTGAGCATTCACCTCACGCCCAATCCCGACATCCTGGCCGAACTGGGGCGCGAGAAGGGTGGGCGCGTGCTGGTGGGCTTCGCGATGGAAACGCACGCGGGCGTGGAGCGGGCCGCCGCCAAGGCCGCGCGCAAGAACGCCGACTTCATCCTCCTGAATTACCCCACGCAGGAAGGCACAGCGTTTGGCGGCGACGACAATCAGGTCACCCTGGTCCGCGCCGACGGCTCCCATCAGGACTGGCCCCGCGCCAGCAAGCGCCAGGTGGCGCGGCAATTGCTGAACGAGGCTTTGCGGGTTCGGGGCCAGCGAACAACAGATTAAGCACCTCCGGCAATTGCATTATTCATCCGCACTGCATAGAGTGGCGGGCGTGCCAGGCAAGCTCAGCAAGGAACAGCGTCAGAAACGCATTCAGGACATCATCGCCCGCGAAAGCGTCTCCACGCAGGGTGAACTGGTGGAATTTCTGCGCCATGAGGACGTGCTGGTCACGCAGGCCACCGTCAGCCGCGATATCAATGAATTACGGCTGGTGCGCGTGCCAGTAGGCAAGGGCCGCCACCGTTACGCCCTGTCACAGTCGGGCGGCCACGGCGACGTCAAGGGCGAGCTGGGCCGGTTGTTCCAGAACTTCGTGCAGGACGTGGACCGGGGCGAGAACGTGCTGGTGGTCCGCACCGCCGAGGGCCACGCGTCCGGGGTGGCGCTGCTGCTGGACCGCCTGCGCCGCGACGATATCGTGGGCACCATTGCTGGGGAGGACACCATTTTCGTGGTGGCCCGCACCACCGATGAGGGCGAGGCCCTGATGGAAGAACTGCACGCGTTGATGCTGGGCTAGAGAAGTTCAGGGATACAACCCCGCCACAATCACAATAAAAACCCCGCCTGGACGGGGATGGTCTGCGGTTCCGTGTGATCCTATCCCACATGGTTGACGGTGCGGCTGGACTGCCAGTAATCCAGGAACTTCTCGATCTGGGACAGAAATTCAGCAAAACTCGACGATTTGACCAGATATGAGCTGGCGTGCAGCGTGTAGGCCTCGCTGATGTCCTGCTGGGCGCTGGAGGTCGACAGGATCACCACTGGAATGCGGACCAGACGGGGGTCCCTCTTCATTTCGCGCAGCAGTTCAAAGCCGCTCATGCCGGGCATGTTGAGGTCCAGCAGAACCACATCGACCTGAAAATCCCGGTCCTGAAGGAGTGCCAGCGCTTCCCGCCCGCTTCCGGCACAGGTCAGGACGCATTCCGGGCACAGGTGCTCGAAAGCCTCCTGGGCCAGCAACTGATCCTGTGGACTGTCATCCACCACGAGGTAATTGAAAGGCAGCATCATGCCCTCAATGATAAAGCTTTCTTAATGCTGACCACCAGTCTTCTTGGGAGAGAAGCTGAGTCTCTATGTGAGCGTTCAGAGCCAGCCCTGTAAATAGACCTCAGCCCGCGTGTGGTCTGGTCCGCTTGGCGGAATCTGCACGAGAGCGCCGCGGAACGGTGGAGTCGAGTCGCGCCACTGCACTGAACGGGACCGAAGGGCGCGGGGCCAGCAGAAGCGCAATGGCCAGGACGCCGAACAGCACGATCAGGAGAAGACTCACCATGACTGGAAGTATGGCAGCGTGACCCTGCTGGGACCATTGCGGATCGCTTCATGGGTCTCTGCATGGACGCTCATGGTGGGCTGGATACTCATGCGGACAACAAGGAAAAACCCCCGCTGGGGCGGAGGCTTTGTGGATGGTAGACCCGAGCAGATTTGAACTGCTGACCCCTACAGTGTCAATGTAGTGCTCTACCCCTGAGCTACGGATCTGAAACGAGGTACGTCTTTAAAAACGGTGCTGCTCTGGAGGCGCTGACCGGACTCGAACCGGTGGTGGAGGTTTTGCAAACCTCTGCCTTACCACTTGGCTACAGCGCCGCACTCTGGCAAAGCCTTATTTTCCAACACGGTCCTCTCCAGCGCAAAGAATGTTAGCACGGTCTTTGGAAGCTGTAAACCGGGGTCCAGCCCGCAGCGCACAGAGCGTAATTCTGACACTGCAAGGGTCTGTGGACTGCCAGTAACGGCTCAGAGGCTCGTTCGTCGAAAGCCACCGGGGAGAGGTGATCCAGCATTGATGAGAGGCTTTCCCGTACGGCGTTGCCTCAGATGGCTGTGTACCTGCTGCGTCGTGAGGTGGACTGGCGAGGGCAGACTGGCCGCCAGGCAGTTCCGCGCCCCGATGGATTCGTCGTTTCTGGAGTAAGTGTTGACTTCGCAGCCACCTCTACCTGCCTCTTTTCCCCGCTCGCTCCGGCGTGCTACACTTCTCCAGTTTGCCCCCTGAGTGGGGGCGGGATTTGCTGCTTTTCTCAGGGCAATCCACGCAGAACTGGCCGCGCCCACGGCATGACCGGGTGGGCCGCCTGGAAGGAGAACGACCATGAAGCGTACCTATCAACCCAACGTCCGCAAGCGCGCCAAGACCCACGGCTTCCGCGCCCGCATGAAAACCAAGGCTGGCCGCAACATCATCGCGCGCCGCCGTGCCAAGGGCCGCCAGCAGCTAACCGTCGCCGACGAGTAGTCGTTAAAAGCGGTTTTCTATCGCCCACGAAGAACAGTCCAGCGCCACGCAGGTACGGCCCCGCCGTCCGGTGGCGCTGGATTCTTTGCGTGGTGACCGCGAATTCCGCAAGGTCCGCAACCACGGTGTGGCGGTGCGAGATCCGCTGTTCACCCTGCGCCTGACCGAATATCGCCCGCGTTACGGCGAGGTCTGGCAACCACGCGCCATCATGGGCATCGTGGTGTCCAAGAAAACACTGAAGCGTGCCGTGGACCGCAACCGCGTGCGCCGCCGCGTGCGCGAGGCATTGCGGACCTTGCCAGGCGGCCTGCCGCCGTGCCGCGCAATTCTGCTGCCCAATCCAGGCGTGCTGACCGCACCGTTCACTGAATTACAGGCTGCGCTGGCCCGCGCGATTGCCAAAGCGCCCAGTCAAGCGAAGAGCCAGGGCAAGCGCGGCGGCAAAGCCGGGAACCCCCGGCAGTCTGCCCGCGTATCTGAGCGCGTGACCGCTGCCCCACCCACCCCGCCCAAGGACCGTCCGTGAGCCTCGCCTCACGCGGCCTGGTGGGGGCTGTGCGCTACTACCAGCGGGTGCTGTCGCCGCGTAAGCCGGTGCCCACCTGCCGTTTTTCGCCCACCTGCTCGGAGTACGCCGCGCAGGCCATTGAACTCCACGGTGCCGTCAAGGGCGGTTGGCTGGCCGCGTGGCGGGTGGCGCGCTGCAATCCCCTCGTGCCGGGGGGCTACGATCCGGTGCCGGACCATTTTCCGGCGCAGCATCATTCGGAGGGGGCCAGCAATGCCCCGCCCCCAGCTTCTGTGTCACAGACTTCTCCGCCCCCGCCTGCCCCTCAGAAAAGCCCTTCCTCCACCCCTAAAAAGAGACGCGTATCCTGATGAAACCCAGACTGCTCCTACCTTTAATCGCCGCCACGGGCGCGCTGCTGCTCACGGGCTGCGGACAGACCGGGCCGCTGCCGGTGTTCGGCAAGGCCATCATCTCCGGCTGGATCAAGGCCGACTTCGACGGCAAGCCCGGCGACGAGTACATCGCCACCAGCAACCTGCAAGACGTGGTGTTCAATGAGCGCGGCGAGGTCATCGGCTGGTTCGTCAAGAGCTACGCGGGCACGCCGTACATCAAACGCAAGGCCGATGGCACTGTTGATCTCAGCGGCCTGAAAGCGCAGGCCAGTCTGGTCAACATGGTGGGGGACCGTAAAGCCTTCGCCCTGACCGGCGGCGGCCTCGATCCGGCAAAAGCTGCCGAAACCACTGTGCCGCAACTGTCCACAGACCTGCCGGCCAATGAGCAGACCGCCGTCTTCAAGTACACGCAGGGCGGCGTGAGCGTGACCAAGACCGTGGTGCTGCACCCGCGCAACTTCAAGATTGACCTGAAGACAGACGTGACGGGCGGCCCGGCCACCGTCAATATGCTGTTCCCCGGTCTGGGCAAGAACGACAATCCCAGCGTCAAGGCCGTCCCCGTGGGTGGGGAACCCGTCACCGTGCAGGGCAGCGGGACACAGAAAGTCCAGAACATCCAGTACGCCGCCCTTCAGGAAAAGCCCAACCAGCTCGCGCACGCGCTGATCATTCGCCCGCAAAAGGGCACCACCGTCAATACCACGCTGACCGGTGGCGAGCAGGGCCTGATCACGGCCAGCCTGCCCGCAGTCAGCAACCTGGAAGTCTACGGCGGCAAGAACGAGCTGATCCACCTGTATCAGAGCGGCTACAGCGAATTGCCGGGCCTGTTTGCCCCCAACGTCTTCGGCAAGATCAGTCTGGTGATCGTCAAGATCATGGAAGAGATCTACAAGGTGGTGGGCAACTGGGGCCTCGTGCTGCTGCTGCTGACCGTGCTGCTGCGGCTGATCATGTGGCCGCTGATGCAGGCGCAGGGCCGCACCACCGCCCGCATGCAGGTGATGCAGCCCCGGATCAAGGAGATTCAGGACAAGTACAAGGAGCGCAAGGACCGCGATTCTCAGGTGGCCATGCAGGCAGAGATGCAGCAGCTCTACAAGCAGTACAACTTCAACCCGGCGGGCTGCGTGTCCACCTTTATCCCTTTTCCGGTGCTGATCGCGCTGTGGTCCACCATCCGCAACTTCGAGTTCGATAGCGGTTTCCTGTGGCTGCCGGACCTCGCGATCCCTGATCCCTTCTATTTCCTGGCGCTGCTGTACCTGATCGTCAACATCGGGCAGCTCTATGTCATGACCCGCAAGAACCCGCAGATGTTCAAGCAGCAGGCGTTCATCTACCTGATCTTCCTGTATTTCGCCCTGACCTTCCCGGCAGGGGTGACCATCTACATCATCGTGTCCACATTGATCGGCATCGTGCAACAGGTGATCATCAACAAACAGGTGGAGGCCGAGACCGCCACCATCGGTCAGCGGATTCAGAAAACCGTGGCTGCGGGTGCGGGCGGCACGGGCAAGGTCGTGATCGCCAAGACGGCCCCGAACATGCCCGGCGCGACCAAGACCCGCAAAGCGCCCAAGACCCTGGACGCGCCCAAAGACTGAAAGCTAAAGCTGTCAAGAGGAAGCCGCCCTGCCGTAATGGTGGGGCGGCTTTTTTGATCATTAGCTCCACTGCTCCATTCGTCCTACTGCGGTCCTACTGCGCCAGCCGTCCCCACGCTTTCAGCGTCAGCAG
>NZ_CP044990.1:102500-137500 GCF_009017495.1 Deinococcus sp. AJ005
TGATCATCGCCCGCCTGCTCGATCAGGTGCGCACCGGTGAAGTCCCCGCCAGCAGCATGGACGCCGAAACCCTGACCGCGCTTCAGAACGCGATTCAGGAACTGGCCGCCGATCTCGCCGCCCTAGGCGTGCGCGTCAGCGACCTGGAAGAAAACGCGGTCAGCCGCGACGACTTCACCCGTCTGGAAAACCGCGTCGAGGAACTGGTTGCTGGCAACGGCACCGCCCCCGCCGGTGACGCCGAAGCTGTGGCCAACATCCAGGCCCAGATCGACGACCTGACGGCCCGCGCCGACGACTACGACACCCTGCGTGCCGATGTCGACGACAACGCCAGCAGCATCGCCGCCCTGAACGACCTGACCGTGCTGCTGAACCAGGACATCCTGAACCTTCAGGACCGCACCAGCGCTATCGAAGCGGCCCAGGCTGATCTGGTCCAGAAAGCCGACTTCGACACCCTGTCGGGCCGTGTGGGCACCGTCGAGGGCCGCGTCACCAAGGTGGAAACCTCGGTGGGCGACCTGACCAACCGTGTGACGCAGCTTGAGAAGTATGCCTTCAGCCTGCGCCCCAGCCTGAGCGCCACCTACTATGTGGCCCGTGGCACGCGCGATATGGACTTTGACCGCCTGATCCCCGGCACCGTGTTCAGCACTGGTGACGACGGCGACAGCGCCACCGCCGATACCGCTGTGGACTACGTGGACATGGCCGGCGATACGACGCAGGTGGCTGCGCCCGCCGCCAGGCCCGCAATCCCTGTGGCACCTGCTCCTCTGGGTGCGACCCCGACGCCCGCTGAGACTGCGGCCTACAATGCTGCGCTCGCCCAATACAATGCCGCTGTCGCCGCTTACCCTGGCCTGCTGCAAGCAGCTAAGAACGCCGACGCCCAGGGCTTCTACGGCTTCAGCACCGCACTCCCCACCACGGTGAACAAGGAAGGCAAGACCACCCTGTCCTTCGGCA
This sequence comes from Deinococcus sp. AJ005, assembly GCF_009017495.1. Lineage (NCBI taxonomy): Bacteria > Thermotogati > Deinococcota > Deinococci > Deinococcales > Deinococcaceae > Deinococcus > Deinococcus sp. AJ005. The sequence continues at coordinate 103,473 of NZ_CP044990.1, forward strand.
TCACCTTCGACAACGCGGGCAAGATCGACACCGCGACCAGCGCCACCACGGGTAAGTTCACCCCGAGCGCCGGTAAGCTGAACGTCAACAAGGTCGACGTGACCTTTGGTGTGCGTGCCGGGCTGCCCACTGCCGATTCCCGTTACCCCGATGTGACCCAAGACGACGTGACCTACCGTCCCCTGTTCTTCTTCTTCAAGCAGGGTACGGCGGCCTTCACCGTGGGCAACGCTCCTGTAACCGTGACCTTCGGCAAGGCGCTGAAGTTCAAGTTCAGCGATTACCTGTTCGACAACGACAAGACCGGACGCGGCGACGGCTACGTCGTCAAGGTGGACGGCAGCAACGTTCCCGTGATCGGCGCTTACAAGCCTGTGATCCAAGTGGTCTACGGCAGCCGTGGCGGTGCCGACGCGGTAAACCTGTACACCTCCGCGCTGGAAGACACTGACAACAACCCCGCCACCGATCCTATCAACGTCAACCGTGCTTCGGGCCTGTCCGACGGTGCATACAAGTACTACCGTGGTATCCGCGCGGAAATCACGCCTATCGGCACCCTGAAAGCTGGCATCAACTACGCTCAGGAAGGTCTGGACGACACCGGTCGTAAGATCGCCACCAACAATGCTGTTAACGGCGCAGTGACCAACGTTCCATCGGTTCAGCCCGGTACCGTTGTCGTGACCAGTAACGTCACCGCCTTCGGCGCGGACTTGCACGGCGCGGTTGCTGGCTGGCAGATTGACAGCGAGTACGCCCAGAGCAACGTGACCACCACCAGCTACGCACAGGGTACGGGCGTCGCCACCAACTCGTCCGCTACTCAGCGCGCGTTCTACGGCAAGGTTGCCGGCACCCTGGGACCCGTCAAGGTCTACAACGCCAACTACCGCAACATCACCGCTGGCTATGGTGCAACTGCTGGGATCATGGAAGCCAAGCCTGCCGATGGCGACAACGGCAGCACCGCGCCCTACTACCAAGACCAGACTGGCTTCGGCATCAAGGTCGGCGGCGCACTCGGCCCCGTGGCCGTGGGTGCGTACTACGACCGCGAAACCAACAACGCCAACGCTGCAAACAGCCTGATCACCGATCTGGGTGTGGCAGCCAAGGCCAATCTGTTCAATCTGGTGACGGTGCGCGGCGGTTACTACCAGTTCAACAAGGCTGCCAACGCCGACATTGTCAACAGTGTGAACGCGGTGAGAGGCAATGGCACCCGTTACACCGTGCGTGCTGACGTCACCCCCGGCTTCGGCCTGGCCGTCGGTGCCTACTACAACTACGTCTCCATCGGTGGTGCGCGTGCCCAGAGCGACGCCCAGCTCTTCCGCAACAGCAAGTACAGCAGCTACTTCGGTCTGGCGAACAACGAGTTCCTGGATTCCAGCGGCTGCGGTGCCGATCACCCCGGTATCTCTTCCTCTGACACCGACGGTGTGGGCGGCGCGCTGAGCTTCTCGCTGGCCAACTTCACCGACAAGACCTGCTACACCGAGTACGGTGCGGAACTGACCCACAACGGCAAGGATGCCAACGCGCTGGTCAAGGACCTGACCTTCCGGGTGGGCTACGCTTCCCGTTACCGCGCCTTCACTAACACCTTCAGCAACGGCTTCACCTACGGCGACGTGCTGTACGGTAAGAAGATCGGGATCGCTCAGGTGGACCTCAAGGCGGCCTTCGGCATCGACCGCTACACCGACAACGAGCGCAACCGCAACGATCTGGCGCCCAACACCAACAGTGTGGCCAACAGCAATGCGGCGGCCATCGGCGTCAAGGTCGTCACCGATCCTCTGAACGTGATCTTCAAGCCCAGCTTCGAGGGTCAGGTCGGGTACTACACCCGCAGCCACGATTACGGCAACTTCCAGAATCCTGGCAACGCCGTTCCCAACAACATCAACCAGGATTACACCTCCAATGCCATCAAGTACTCGGCGGGCGTCAAGCTCAACGAGTTCCTGCTGCCCAACACCAAGCTGGCCGTGTACTACGCTGGCTACCAGGGCACCAACCGCGCCTACACCCCCTTCGTGACCGATACGGCAGGCAAGTACTCCGACGTCAACACCGGCGGCGCACGTGTCAGCCAGGACCTGTTGTACGTGGAAGGCAACTACTACGATCTGTCCTTCGGCTACGGCGTGGGCAACCTGCGTCTGCGCGGCGGCAATGCCACCACGGCTCCTGCCGATGCACGCGGCCAGGTCTTCAAGATCAGCTACAAGGTCAACTTCTAAGCCCCATCCGGTTGACCGCGTAACTCCACCCTTCGTCCTGTTTCCTAAAGGCCCCCGCCCAGTGCGGGGGTTTTTCATTGTCCTGTTTTGCTGTTGTCCCTGTCTTTCTCTGTCGGCGCGCGCGCCCCCGCCGCAGCCGCTAAACTCCCTGCATGCTTCCCGTGTTCGGACACCTCAATCCAGATACCGACGCCATCGCCTCCGCGCTGGTATACGCCCACCTGCTGTCTCGGCAGGGCATAGACGCTCAGGCTTACCGTCTGGGCGACCTGAATTTCGAGACCCCATTCGTGCTGGAGCGCGCTGGAGTCGAAGCTCCCCCTCTGCTCCCAATGCTGGACGCTGGTACGTCGGTGGCACTGGTAGACCACAACGAGCGCGCCCAATCCGCGCCCAATCTGGCGGACCTTCAGGTGACGCATGTGGTCGATCACCACAAGCTGGGGGACCTGACCACCATGCAGCCCGCCTTTCTGCGTTTTGAACCCGTCGGCTGCACGGCCACGCTGCTGCTCAAGCTGCACCGTGAGGCCCGCCTGAAAGTGGAACAGGCCGACGCCTGGCTGATGCTCAGCGCCATTCTCAGCGATACCCTGCATTTCCGTAGCCCCACCACCACCCCGGATGACCGCGAGGCGGTGGCATTCCTGGCCCCGATTGCCGGACTGCGCGACGTGACGGCCTACGCACTGGAGATGTTTGCCGCCAAGAGCGATCTGGGCGACACGCCCGCCGCCGAGCTGCTGAAGATGGATTACAAGGTCTTTCCCTTCGGCGATCCGGCGAGGCCGCAAAGCTGGGGCCTGGGCGTGATCGAGACCACCAACCCCGGCTATGTATTTGGGCGGCAGGTGGAGTTGCTGGACGCCATGCGGGCCGCGAAGGCTGCCGACGGTCTGGACGGCGTGCTGCTGGGTGTGGTGGATATTCTGAACGAGACCAATCGGTTGCTGGTGGCAGGTGAGGCCGAGGCGGCAGTGGTGCAGCAGGTTTTCGGTGCGCTCACGCTGGACGATGTGGCCGATCTGGGAGGGCGCATCAGCCGCAAGAAACAGATCGTGCCCGCACTGGAAAAGCATTTCGAGACGCACTCCTGAATCCCGATGAACACTTGAACTGGCTGTTTGCCCGCCAGCGCTTCGGCGTGCATCCGGGGCTGGGGCGGGTACAGGAGCTGCTGGCCCGCGTGGGCAACCCGCAACATGCCTTTCAGACCGTGCTGGTAGGGGGCACCAATGGCAAGGGCAGCACGGCGGCGGTGTTGGCATCCATTCTGAAGGCGGACGGGCGGCGCACGGGCCTTTTTACCAGTCCTCACCTGACCCATTTTGCCGAGCGTTTTCAGGTGGACGGCCAGGACTTGCCCACAGAGACCGTTGGTGCGGGGCTGGACCGCCTGCGCCCCCACGCCGAAAATACGGGCGCGACGTTCTTTGAGATCGTCACGGCGCTGGGTGCGCTGCTGTTTGCGGAGGCTGGCGTCGAGGTGGCTGTGATGGAAGTGGGTCTGGGCGGACGTCTGGATTCCACCAATGCTCTGGACCCCGTGCTGAGTGTGATCACCAACGTGGCGCTGGACCACACCGAGATCCTGGGAAATACGCTGGAAGCGATTGCCGCCGAGAAGGCCGGAATCTTACGCCCAGGCCGTCCTGCCGTGACGGGTGTAGCGGCGGACCTTCTGCCCCTGTTACGGGCCACCGGGGCGGACCTGTGGGCGCTGGGGCAGGAATTGCGGGTTCAGACCCGTTCGCTGGGCTGGCAGGGCGCAGAGGTGGGCCTGAAGCTGCCGGAGGCCGCCCTGGAATTCCAGACCCCGCTGCTGGGCGCACACGGAGCACGGAATGCGGCGCTGGCGGCGGCGGCGGCGTGGCGGCTGGGTGTGGACGAGACGGCGATCCAGGCGGGTGTGGCGGCAGCACGCTGGCCCGGACGCCTTGAAGTGTTGCCCTGGTGTGGCGGGCGCGTCCTTCTGGACGGCGCGCACAATCCCGACGGCGCGCGGGCGCTGGCCGCCACGCTGCTCGAACTGGGTGTTCCCCCGCTGCCCGTCATCTTCGGTGCGGCGGGCGACAAGGATGTGGGCGGCGTGGTGGAGGCCCTGCGCCCACACATCTCGCACGCGGTTCTGACGCGGGCCACCCTCAGCCCGCGCGCGGCTACAGCGGCGGACCTTGCCCCGCTGTTCGCAGGGTTGCCCGTCATCCTGACCGATTCGCCAGACGAAGCACTGGCTGGCCTGAACGCTCTGAAGGCCCCGTTGTCGCTGGCCTGCGGCAGCCTGTACCTGATCGGTGAACTGCGCCCGCTGTTGCTGGGCACGGCGGGCGAGGACCGGGAGCGCTGGCAGTAGCCCTGATAGAAAACGCTTACTCGCCGGTTTCCGCGCGGTAGGCCGCCTGCACCTTCGCCAGCCCCGGTGCGAGGGCCAGGGCGCGCAGTAGCGGCCCGCTGATTTTCAGCTTTCCGGCGGTCATGGCCGCCACCGCATTCAGGTCGCCGTGCCAGAAAGCGTGCGCCGTCTCGCCACTCATGGCGAAGGTCAGGTCACTCTCTGCGTCGCGGGCGGCCTGCCCCCGGCTCAGCACGGCGGTCTGTCCGTCCCTGCCGTCCACCCGCAACCACGCGTCTGGGTCATGGATGGCAAAGGTCAGGGCCAGCCGCCCCTGTGTGGGGCCGGGATCGGCGGCCTTCAGGAAGACCCTCATCAGCAGGTCTTCGAGTTCTTCACCGGTCTGAAAGGGCAGGGAGCTCACGCTCTCCAGCCCAGCCCAGATGCCGCCTCATAACCGTATGATTTATGGCAATTGCTCGTGTAGCACAGTCTTGAGCTGACTTTCACAGGGCGGCCCCGCGTACATACTCTGCCGTCTATCGGGCGTTACATAAGCAGGCAAGATCAATTCAAGGAGGTACAAAGAATGAATCAGCAATTACAGCAGACCATCCAGGCCCTTTCGGGCGGCGTAGCAGGTGTGGACGCCCAGACGGCAGTCAGCAACGTGACGAGCTGGCACGGCACGTTGGACGGCGTTCCCGGAGCGGAAAGCGTCACCAGCATGCTGGCACAGCTCAAGAGCGCACTGGAAGGCGGCGACCTCGCCGGCGCAGCCGCAATGCTGCCCGACCTGGGCAGCGAAACCAGCAAGCTGGCCTCCGCCGCACCCGCAGAGGATCAGGAAGGTCTGCGTCAACTCGGCTCCGCTCTGGGCGGCAAGTAAGCCAGAGCAGGACTCATCTCATCAGAAGGGGGGCCGTTGCTGGCTCCCCTTTTTGTTTTTTTCCTGCCTGCGGGTGGGGATTTTTTTTGGTCCAAGAACGCCCCTGCCCCGTATGCTGACCCCGATGCCCCATCTCTCGTTTACTGTGGAACCGCTGTCGGAGATCGTTCCCGCCGTGCGTGCGGCGCTGGAGGGTGGGCAAGAGGTCACCCTCGAAATTCCCGATCCCGACGCGGGGCTGGGCCTTTACGCGGGCGAGCTATACACGGGCGTGGCTGGCCCCGCTGGGCGGCACCGGCCCTGGAGTGCCTGGGCCGATCTGGCTGACGCGCTGGGCGCGCACCTGCTGACGCCGCAGCCGTTCGGGCCGGGCCGCGCCCGCTTCGGCCTGCGCCGTTACGCTGCCGCGCCTGCCCCCGATGCAGGCGGCTACGGCGTGGGTGGCGACTGGGCGCGGGTGGACAAGCTGGAAGATCCGGTGCTTCTTCTGACGCTGGTAGAGGCGCTGCGCCGAATTAATCCCCCGGCGGGGGGGCGCGTGCTGGCACTGGGCGTGAACAGCGGGCGCGAGCTGGACGCGCTGGCGCTGGCCTTTCCTGAACGGCTCAGCCCGGATCGACACCTTCTGGATCAACACTTCCCGGATCGACACTTTGAAATCGTGGGTCTGGACACCGATGCCTCGGCGCTGGATGTAGCGCGCGGCAGATTTCCGCGTGCCGAATTTCTGGAACTGGACGTGGCTGAATTGCCAGTTCCTGCGCTGGGCCGCTTCGATCTGATTCTGGCCCTCAGCCTGCTCCAGAGTCCGGGGGTGCGGCGTGACGTGCTGCTCAAAGCGCTATGCAGGCACCATCTGACCGAAATCGGCGGACTGGTGCTGGGCTTTCCAAACGCCCGTTACCGTGACGGACTGCTCAGCTACGGCGCACGCATGAAGAATTTTGCGCGCCCGGACCTGAGCCTGCTGTGCGCCGACGTGACCGACACCCGCCGCGATCTGCAAAAACGTGGCTTTCAGGTGTTCGTGACTGGCAAATATGAGGTCTTGCTGACCGCGCTTCCAGTTGAACGTCGTATAGGACGTGAATTGAGTTTGTAGCCCTTCATACGAAGCTGGAGGGCAACCCACACATTAAAAAGCTATCCCCCTGGGTCCCCCCGGCGGGGGTATTTTCTGATCTTCCCAGCTAAACATGAATTCTGATGTTGTGAAGAATCCTGTCTGGAATGGGTTCCAGCGCTATATTTATAATCTCATATTTCTCATTTTAGATATCAATGATCAGGGCGTCTGCAAATTCCAGTCAGCAATGTAAGTAATGCGTAAGAGCAAGATTTTTAACCTCAGTGCAGGAAAAAAAGTTTCACTGACACTTCACACACGCCTTCATCTCAAGTTCATTTTTACAGGAGACCCCCATGAAACGCCATGCGCCCACCCTGCTCGTCACGCTGCTGCTCTGCGGCGCAGTCAGTGCGTTTGCCCAGGGAGGTGGCCCCATCAGCCTGAAGTTGAGCATGCTGGCGGTCAAGTCCATCAAGATCGACGGCAAGCCCAGCGAGCAACTGCTGCCCAATCCTGGCAGTGTCAACCCCGGCGACGTGATCAGTCAGGTGGTCAGCGTGCAGAACACCACGGCCAAAACCGTCCGTGATCTGCCCGTGCAACTGCCTGTGCCCAAGAACACCGTGTATCTGGCTCCCGAAAAGAGCCTGGAAGGCACAAAAACCCTGTACTCCATCGATGGGGGCAAGACCTTTGCCGCCGCGCCACTGAAAAAGACCATCACCGTGACCGAGAACGGCAAGTCCGTGCAAAAGGAGGTGGAGGTGGAGCCACGCGAGTACAACGCCGTGCGCTGGATCGTGGCCGAACTGGCCCCCGGCAAAACGCTGGAGCTTGGCTACCGCATTCAGGTCCAGTAAGCCCCACTCCGTTCAAGGTCCAGCCCAGATTTGACCCCACCCCAGCACAACGCCTAGGCCGACAAAGGCTTAAGCACAAAGGAGATTTACCGTGAAAGTGAACCCCAAGTTTCTGATCATGATGGCCGCCCTGGTGGGCGGAAGCGCCCTGGCTGTTCCTGCGGCCACCGTTGTCCGTACTGATAACGCCACCAACGCCGGGACCATCATTAAGAACACTGCTGAAGCGACCTACACTGACCCCACCACCAACGCCCCGCTGGCCACCCCTGTGAAGTCCAACGAAGTGATTACCACGGTGTCGGCCAAGCAGGGCTTCAACATCACCTACACCGACGGCACTGATTTGGCAACCACTGGCACTGTTGCTGGCGCTAACCCCAGTACCGATTACACGAAGGCTGGTGTTCTTCCTGGTACATGGGTGGCTTTTCAGTACGTGGCCGTCAACAACGGGAACGACAAAACGACGATTACCCTGGACAGCGAGGTCACTGGCCTGGCGGCAGCGGACATCAAGTACTACGACGGCTCGGCCACGGTTGATCCTGTCACGGGCGTGGTGACTGGAACAGAACTGCCCAAGTCTGGTGGCAGCTACCAGATTCAGAACCTGATGCCCAGCGGCGACGATCCTTCCACCACGCCCGCCGTTGAAACCAACAGTGGCCTCAAGACCTTCACGATGGTCTACCAAGTTCCCACCACGACTGCTGCGACGACAGCCGTTGGAGCCTCGCCCAAAGGCACGGCGCAGGTCTGGGACTCTGCCACCAAAACCAATGTCTCGGCCACTGAGCAGAAAACCGCGACTGGTGTTACCTATGATGATCTGTTCTGGCAGTACAACAGCGTCACGACCATCACGCCCATTCTGACCGTCACGCCCAAGCCCACTATTCCCGTCGCTCCCGTTGTTACGCCGCCCACCGGTACGAACTACCCGGCTGATCCCACTAACCCGGTGTCACCCCCCAATACCACGGGCGACGGTACGGACCCCACAACTTCCGGCTACATCGATACCACCAACCCAGCCACATCGATTGCAGTTAGCGGTGACAACCAGACCGCCTACCCCGTAGCAGATATCGATGCCACAGCCGATTCGGTCACCTTCACCAATACCGTGACCAACGGCACCAGTAAAGATGACACGGTAACGGTGACCATCGTTCCCAACGTTGTTGGTGGAGGCGCGGTCCAGACCATCACCAAGGTCAGCGCCACCGTGTACACCATTTCGCAGCTCAACACGGACGGCACCACCACCACGGCAACGGTGACGCTCAGCACGGCCACCCCCACGGCCCCCGCCAATGGCTCGGTCAATTACACCGTCACGGTGACCTATCCCGACGCCGACAACGGTGACGCTCACTCCATCGTGGTGAAGATCGGTGTGGATTCGGGCAACGATTCTGACACCACGCCCAATGCCTTCTCCACCGATACCGTCGTGCCAGCCTCGGTTCAGTTTGGCGATGCCACACTTACTGCCACTGGTGATCCTGTTAGTACCTTCTCAAACCCCACCCCGCAGCAGATCAAGCTCCCCGGCGAGACCGCCAGTTTCCCCATGGACGTGACGAATACCGGCGAGTACGGCGACACCTACTACCTGAGCGGCTACGTGGTGATCCCGCTGGCGGACGGCACTAAGAAGCTCGTTCCCGTTGCCTACACCGGAACCGATGTCAAGGACAGTGGCACGACCCGCTCAGTCCCCTTTGATGTGGACGGCGACGGTACGATTGCTGCGGGCGAAGCCGTCACGATTCCTGTATACATCACTAAGACGGTTGCTCCTAACACGGAAATCAAGGTTAGCGCCGACGTGGTGCTGCCTGCCAACGCAGGGTTCTCAGCGGGTTACTCGGCGGCTGACCTGCCCGTGCAGCAGCAGATCAAAGCCAACTACGGTCAGGGAACGGCCACGGACACCAACGACACGATCCGTATCAATCTGGCGGGGACTGGCGTCAACGTCGCCAAGTTCAGGTACGTGGCGGGTACGGTGGTAGCCACAGAGACCAAGAACACCATTGCCAACCCGGCTGATTACACGGCTGCTGATACTGCCCAGTACCCCAACGGAGAGGTCAAATACAAGATCATCGCCAAGAACAATTACAACATCGCCATCATCAAATTCGTTCTCTCGGACACCGTGCCTACCAACACGACCTTTGTTAGCGTGCTAGGAAGCACCAACGCGACCGGCAAGACCGTGATCTACAGCACCGATAACGGCGCGACTTGGACGGCAACTGCCCCCACCACTGGAACAACCTTCCTCGTGGCGCTTGACGCTACAACGGGCGGAGACCTGCTGCCTGACGCCCTGCCCGCCGCTGCCACCGTGATCATGGACTTTGTGGTCACCGTCAAATAATCCTCCTCCCCGCGCGCCCTGCCTTCTGTGTGGGGCGCGCTTTTTCATAACGTAGCGACGATCAAGGCCCGCCGCTTACCACCAACAACAGAAACTCTTTTGCCCTGCCCCCAGTTTTATCTCCACGCACATTTTCGTGCGCCGTGCCCACCCCACCCCAATCCCTTCTAGGAGAAGCCCCATGACCCGCTCCCAATTTATCCTTCCCGCGCTGCTGGCGGGCCTGCTGGCCCCCGGCTTCGCTGGCGCGCAGACCTTGACGCCCGCTGGGACCGTGATCACCAACCAGGCGCAGGCCGAATTCCTGTCACCCACCACGGGCCAGCCGACGGTTTCTAAATCCAACGTCGTGCAGACCACCGTGTCTGCCCTCTGTGCCCTGAGCGTGACCCCCGACGGCACCGTGGCCCAGCCCGGCCAGAGCGCCGCGTTGTTGCCCGGCGAGCAGGCGACGTTCGTGTACAAGGTGGTCAACGCGGGCAACGCCACGTCTACCTTTGGCGTGTCTGCCCGCACCGAGGCAGGCGGCACTTCCGCCCCTGGCCTGAAACTGGTGCGTGACCTGAACGGCAACGGCAAAGCCGACGCGAACGAGCCGGAGATCAGCAGCGTGACGCTGGACGCCGACAGGAGTGCAGACGTACTGCTGCTAGTGGACGCGGTTACTGCCGGGGACGCCTTCGTGAATCTAGTGGCCGGGTGCGCGGGCGGCCAGAGCGACAGCAACAACGTCAGCGTGGTCCGCATCAGCCCGCCCCCCGAACTCGCCGTGAGCAAGAGCTTTGCGCCTGCGCTGCTGCGCCCCGGCTCGGAGACTACCGTGACGGTCAAGACCACCAACGGCGGCAAGGGCCAGAGCCGCGAGGTGATCCTGACCGATGACCTGACCGAGCAGCTCGCGCAAGGGCTGAGCTTTGTGGCAGGCAGCGCCATTGCCAGCACTGGAACGCTGGAATACACCGCCGACGGCAGTGTCTGGACCGCCACGCCCGCAGCGGTGGTGCGCGGCGTGCGCGTGCGCGTGCCCAGTCTGGCCCCCGGCGCAGACGTGACCCTGACCTTCCGCATGCGCGCCGATGCCAGCGCCGAGAACAAGATCATCCCCAACACCGCCACCGCCCTGACGGGCAAGAATACGGTCAGCGACACGGCGAAAGTGGACGTACGCTACCTGCCCGCCGTCGCCATCGGCCCGGAAGGCAACCCCGAAGCCCCCGAAGGCAGCGCCGCAGACCGCCAGAGCAGGGTGCTGGCCGTGGTGGGCCAGCCGGTCTGCTTTGACCACACCGCCAAGAACACGGGCGACGTGAAAGACACGTTTACCCTGAGCGTGGCCTATCCCACGGGCGGGGCCACTGCCATTTTCCTGGGCCAGGACGGTCAGCCCCTCGCGCAGCCGCTCCCCCTGGACGCGGGCCAGAGCGTGTTCGTGCGCGTGTGCTACACCTCCGCGCAGCCGGGACCGCTGGACGCCCTGATCACCATCAGGGGGGACCGGGGAACGAGCAACGCCACGGCGGACGCGGTGGACAGCGTGGAAGCGGGCCTGCCCGAACTGGTCAAGTCCTACGTGGCCACCGCAAAAGACGGCCAGACGATGGTGACCCTGCCCGCAGGCGCGACGGTGGCGGCAGGGGACACCATCACTTACAAGCTCAGCGTCCGCAACCCCTACAGCCGCCCGCTGACCGGTGTGGTGGTGAGCGACAAGTTGACCGCTCATCTGGATTTCGTGAGCGCGTCAGACGGCGGAATCGGCACTGGAACGCCCGGCACCCAGACCGTCGGGTGGGCGCTGGGGACGCTGGCCCCCAACGAGACGCGCGTGCTGACCGTGGTCACGTCCGTCAGCGCCCGCGCAGTGGACGGCGAGGCTCTTAAAAATATCTTCCAGTTTGTTAGCACCCAGACCCCGGACTCGCTGAACAGCAACGAGGTCATGACCCCGGTGTGGACCGCCAAGCTGGCCGTCCTCAAGGATGTGAACGCCCCCGAGGTGACCGTGGGGGACCGCCTGACCTACACCCTGACCGTCACCAACAAATCGGCCACCACGTCCATCGTGGACGCGCAGATCAACGACACGCCCGCCAAGGGCCTGAGCTACATCCCCGGCAGCAGCAAGCTGGACGGCCAGCCGATTGCCGATCCGCAGATCACGGGCGGCGTGCTGACCTGGGCCGTGGCCGAACTGAAAGCCGGGGTGCCGATCACGCTGACCTACGACACGCGCGTGACCCCGGACGCCCTGGGCGAACTGGTCAACACTGTGACCGTCAGTGGCATCGGGGCCGGGGGCGTGGCCCGCGCGATTGCCAGCAACCGGGCGGTGGCCACGGTCAAGCTCAAGCTGCTGAACTTTGCGCCGCTGTCGGACATCCTGGGACTGGTGTACGTGGACCGCAACCGCGACGGGCGCTATCAGGAAGGACTGGATACCCCGCTGCCGCGCGCCCGCGTGCTGCTGGCCGGGGGCCGCCAGACCCTGACCGACGTGGGAGGCCGCTACAGCTTTCCCAATGTCGCCAATGGCACGCAGGCGCTGCGTCTGGACCCGCTGACCACCCCGTACCCGCCGCTGCATGTGCCGCGTGACGGCGGCCTGAGCGGCACCCAGACGGTGTTCGTGAACGGCCTGACCGGGGTGGACTTTCCGCTGGCTCCGCTGGGCGGCGAGATTCTGGCGCTGCGCCGCACCACCCTGATGGCAGGTGACGTGACGCTGGAAAAAGCCGTCTACGCCGTGGACGGCGGCTACGTGGTCACGCTGAAACTGATCACGCCGCGCGCCCTGGAAGGGGTGGACCTCACTGATCCGCTGCCCGCCGGGGCCACTTTGAAAGAAGGCCGCAATAGCGTGACCGGTAACCTGCCCGCAGGTGAAACGAACCTCACCTACCGCTTTGCCTGGACCGGCGAGCCGCGCGCGGCCACCACCGATCCCACGCTGAGCTGGAGGGAATGAAACCGTGAAGCGCAACCCACATCATCTGCACCGCATCGCCCTGACCCTCTCTGCCCTGCTGGCAATGGGGTCGGGCGCGAATGCCATGGAAACCGGCACTGAGATCAAGACCAGCCTCCCCCTGACCAGCGTGGGCGACGCCCTGGCGTGGACGGTGGGCGACCAGAACCTGACGCTGGACGTGCCGGTGGGCGGCGTGGTGCGCCTGGAACTGTACAGCCCCCGCCTGGACCAGTCGGATTACCGCAGTGACGGTTATTACGGCGACGAGCAGTACGACGGCAACGCCTCGCAGGTCTCCACCACCTTCAGTGTGCTGGACGCGGGCGGCAAGGTTGTCGTGACGCGCACCTTTAGCCCCGGCAAACACGGCTGGGAGACGCTGCTGGATCAGAACCTGCCCACAGGCAAGTACACCCTGCGCGCCGTCACGCAGGGCAACGGCAAGAACACCTTCGCCATCCGTCTGGCCGGGGTCAGCGCCGCTGTCAGCGCAGACCGCCTGACCGTCAACGTGCATTCGCAGAACTGGGTGCCGGCCATCAACGTGACCACCGACGGCGGCGCATACGCCCTGAAGATGTATGACGGAGACGGCCCCGACGAGCTGGAAGCCCGCGTGATCGACGCGGCCACTGGCTACGCCACGCCGCTGCCGATCAGCCGCAACCTGGGCGAGGTGGAATTGCCCCTGCCACAGCGTGCCGGGAAATACGTGATCGAACTGCGCCAGCCCACAGGCGCAAAGCAGTACAGCAACGCAGTGGGCTTCAGCCTGATGCGCGCGGGCGTGCCGACGCCGATCACGGTCAGTGTGGTGGACCAGACCGGTCTGTTGCGCGTGACCGCCGAGTTGATTCTGCCCGGCGGTTCTCAGCCCACTGTTGCAGATGTGCAGGTGGGGGACCAGACCCTGACCGTCGATGGCCGCAGCGAGACGCGCGTGGCCGCCGGAAGCTATCCGGTCAGCGTGGGGGCAGTCGCGGGCGCGCAGGTCAGCGTGACCCCCAGTGTCACCGTGCCGCGCGGCGGTGTGGCCGAGGCCAGGGTGGAAGTGCGCCCGCAGGTGGCCCTGAGCCTGGAGAGCGACAAATCCGAGGTCTGCGTGGGCGACACCGTGACCCTGACCGCCCGCGCAACCACCGCTTTTGCTGGAGAACTGCCGCTCGACCTGAAGCTGGATACGGCGGGCCTGACGGTGGACGGCCTGAGCAACCTGACTGGAACTTTCAGCGCCGACAAACCCGGCGAACTGCGCGTGACGGGCGCGGCCACCCGCCCCGGCCCGCTGACCTTCAGCGCCACGCTGGCCCCCTGGAACCAGAGCCAGAGTGTGGGTCTGAACGTGCGGCCCGACTCCACCCCGCTGCAACTGAGCCGCGCCGCGCTGACCGACACCCCCATGGGTGGGGAAGCCACGGTCACGCTGACCCTCAGGAACACGGGCGAAGTCACCGTGCCCTACACCCTGACCGACCTGCCCGGCGCAGGGCTGGAAGCGCTGGACCCCACCACCTTCAGCGGCGAACTGGCGGGCGGTGAAACAGAAACCCTGAGCTACCGCGTGCGCGTGACTGCGGCGGGAACGGCCAGCCTGAACGCCACGCTGGACACCCCCGCCTGCCCCCGTCCGCAGACTGTGGCGGGTCAGTTGGTTGCAGTGCAGCCCGTCCCCGCACCCGCCCCACTGGTCACGCCGCCCCCGCCCCGGCCCACTCCTGCCGTCTCGCGCACAAGCGTTGTCAGTCTGCCCTTTGACGCTCCCGCTCAGGCCCGTGAGGTGGTCATCGCGCACGCCATTGCCGAGGGCGCGTCGTTCGTTGCGGGCAGCAGCCGTCTGGACGGGCAACCGATTGCCGATCCTCGCCGGGGGGCCAGTGGCACGCTGTACTGGACGCTGCCCGGTTCGCAGAACAACACCGTCCTGCGCGGCAGCATCACCTACACCCTGGCCCACACGGGCGCGCTGCCTGAACTGCCCGCCCCTGCGCTGCTGGCCCGCTACGGCGGCGAGCGCAGCGAGGTGTTGCAGGGCCGGATAGACGCCGGAGACCTGGCCGCCGCTGCCGCCCTGAGCGCCCCCGAACAGCTCAGCGAGAACGCCGGGGCCGTCAAACTGCCGCTGGCGGGCAGCGACGTGCGAATCCGTGACCGCATCAGCGTGGTGGTGGAATTGCCGATAGGTACGCAGAGCGACCTGAGCGTGAACGGCACGGTGATCGGCGCAGACCGCATCGGCCAGACCACCGAGGACGGCCCGCGCGGCGTGACCCGCCTGACCTACGTGGGCGTGCCGCTGAACATTGGCCCCAACGTCCTGACCTTCGCCGGGCAGAGTGTGACGATCAACCGCGTGGGACCGACCGCAAAGATAGAAGTCCTACCCGAGAGCCTGATCGCCGACGGCAGCACCCCGCTGCGGCTGAAGGTGCGGGCACTGGACGCCTTTGGCCGCCTGTCCTCGCAGTCTTCGGTGACGCTGCGTTCCAACCTGGAACCGCGCACCCCCGACGCCAACACCACCGAGGCCGACTTCCAGTTGCGCCTGACGGATGGGGAGGGCGTGCTGGAACTGCAACCCCAGGCGTCGCCCACCACCCTGAAACTGGACCTCCTGCAAGGCGCGAATATTACCCGTCAGACCTTCGCCGTCACCCCCGGCGGGGGCCGCGTGGGCGTGGGCATGGTCAGTGCCACGCTGGGCCTGGACGGCAATCTGAACCTGAGTGAAGACCTGAAGGTACAGGCCCGCGCCAGCTACGAGGGACCGCTGGCCGGGGGCAAGATTTATATCGCCGCCGACAAGGACGGCCTGCCCACCGAGCGCGACACCCTCAAGCGTTACAGCCTGTTCGGCGACAGCAGTGTGGAGAGCGTGCCGCTTCAGGGCAGTGACCCGGTGGCCGTGGAATATGACCATCCCGCCTTTCACGCACAGTACCGCCGCGCCGCCCTGCCCATCGACGTGTTGCCCGTGGGCGAGCAGTTCACGGCCCTCAGCGCCAACACCAAGGGCAATCCCCTGGTCTCTGGCTTCGTGGCCCTGGTCCCTGAGGCCCGTGTCGCGGACGAACGCGTCCTTCCTGAAGGCACCCGCATCCTGCGATTGAAGAACGGCGACATCAGCCTCGGCAGCGAGACGCTGGAAGTCGTGACACTGGAGCAGACCACGGGCAAGGAGCTGGGCCGCGTCCGGCTGCTGCCCAACGTGGATTACCAGTTGGACCGCACCACTGGCATCGTCACCCTGACCCGCGCGCTGGACCGGGTGGACGCTGCACTCAACGACGTGGCGGTGCTGGCCTCGTACCGCCTGGAGAACGAGAACTCGCAGCGCAAACTGGCCTACGGCGTGCAGGCCGGATACGCTGGGCAGAACTACAGCGTGGGCGTGGCCGCCGTCAGCCTGGACAGCACCGTGACCTTCGGCGCCCGCGCCCGCTATGCCAACGGCGACACCCGCGCCGATGGCCTGCTGGCCTACTCCGGCGGAATGCAGGCCAGTCTGGACGCCAACACCAAACTGGGTGGCAGCGGCCTCGGCGGGGGCAATCTCGGCTTCAAGGTGCGCTATCAGAGTGCGGGCTACGCTGGACTGGCCGCCTTCGCGCCGGGCCTGACGGTGAATGGCAGTTACGACGCTAAAGTGACCAGCAACGTCCGCGTGCTGGTGGACGGGGAATATCACCGCACGCCCACCGCCACCGAAGACACCACAGGTGGCAGCGTTTCGGCCCGCGCCGATGTCGCCCTGTCGCCCTTCAGCGTCGGCGGCGGCCTGAAAGTCGGTTTCGGCGACAGCGCGGGCCTCAGCGGCATCGCCAGCGCCGGATACCACCGCGCCCCGCTGGACGTGGACGTGGTCCATACCCAGCCGCTGAGCAGTTCAGGTGTGGGCGGCGTTCAGAAGGCGGAAACCAACATCGGCGTGCGCTACCGCATCGGCAAGGTCACGCTGGGCATCACTGACAAAGTGACCTGGGGCGTGGGCCAGACGGCGGCCCTGACACTGGACAGCACGCTGGGCCGCACCAACTACGCCGTGGCCTACGATCTGCCCACAGTAGGCGGTCAGGGCAACCGCGCCCGCTTCGGCGTGACCACCACGCTGCCCCTGAACGCCCGCACAGGTCTGGGCCTGCGCGGCAGTGCCGTGTACGACATTGCCAGCAGCAAGACCGAGCTGGGCGGGGGCACGGACCTGAACTACAAGTCCGAGACCGTCAGCGCCACCGCCGGAACCGATCTGGTCCTGAACGACAAGGGCTTCGGCGTGGTCATTCGCGCGGGCGTCGCCGGTCAACTCACGCCGCACCTGACCCTCAGCGCCGACAGTCTCGCCGAGTTCGGCGCGGGCAGGGGCGGTCTGCGCGCCGCCGTGGGCTACGCCTACCGCAACAGCGCCTTCAACAGCCTGGGCACCCTGCGCTACGTGAACGGCAGTCTGGCGGGCAACAAACCCGAACTGAGCGGCAATCTCAGCGCCGAGTACCGCCAGCCGGTCTGGGCGGTGCGCGGCGGCGTGGACACCCGCACCCTGCTGAACGATCCGGGCAGCTTCACCGCGCAGGCCGCACTCGGCGGCACGGCGTACATCGGCGAGCGCTTCGGCGTGGGCGCATGGGGGCGTGTCTTGACCCAGCCCAGCACCGGCACCACGCAAACGGGCTACGGCTTGGAGGCCAGCGTGCGCGCGCTGCCCGGCACCTGGCTGACCGCTGGCTACAATCTGGCGGGCTTTGAAGGCATTGGCAATCAATACACGAAGAAAGGGGCATATGTGCGGCTGGATTTGACTCTGGATGAAACGGTTGGGGGCGGGAAGTGAAAATCAAGACATTATTGCGGCTGGGCCAGGGTATCCTTGGGCTGGTTGCTCTGGGACTGGGCAGCGGTGCCGGAGCCAGTAATTTCGACCTCCGATTTATCAATCCGGGGAATTGTCCTGCCGCGACGAACGGTGCAAACGCTGCCGTCGGGAGTAGTTGCCGCTACCTGAATGTCGTGGCGGACTCTTCAGGAAATGCCCTGCCTGTCTCGTCGATCTATCAGCGTGACGTGATCATCAAGCTGGAAAAGCTAGTGGGTGGAGCCATCGTCAAGGGTACGGCCACCAATTCCAATGCCTGGGACAACGATAGTTTGCGGCTGAACGGTGCGACTACGGGACCAACCTATCCACAGTTCTTCACGCCTACGGTCACAGCCCCTAACACAGCCAATACCACGTCTTGGGCCGAATTCAGCTTCCAATTCGTCGCGCCGGATGGCAGTAGCTCAGCGACGTTGCCTCTACCTGGCGCGTTTTACATGACCAGTTTTGATACCGATACCAACGGTGCCGCGCTTCGTGAGTTCATTGAGTATCTTGGCGCTTCGGGAAGCGGCTTAGCCAGTCCTACAAGTGATAAGGCCGGGGCAGCGGTGGATGGCGGAACTAATTATGAGGCCATAGGCACTGGTACTGGCAGCGGCATCGCGGATGATCCACTCTATAAGGCTAGTGCCCAATTTTCCACTCCTGGCCTGGTCAAATTTGTCGTGGGTGTGCGGCAAGGGGCTACAAGCTGCAACGCCAATAATAACGCGACCAACGGCTCCTGTGAACGCCTGAGCGCTTACAGCTTTCAAATCGCCGACTCGGTTTTTCTTAGCCCAAACGTGGATGGTTACAAGTCCGTCAAGCTTACTGATGCTGATGGCAACAACGTAGTGTCGGCTGGCGACACCCTTACATACACCGTTACCTATATCAACACTGGGAATGCAGCAGTCAGCAACTTTCAGATCACGGACGCTCTGCCCACTGGGCTGACGGCGACGGCAGGTGCACAGACGGTTACAGGCGCAACCAAGAACGGCGCTTATACGGGGACTGGAGCCAATACTGGCCTGCTGGCAACGGGCCAGACTCTGGCGGTCAACGGCAGCATCACCGTCACCATTCCTGTCACGGTGGGAACAGTTGCTGCCGACAACACCGTACTGAGCAACCAGACCACAACGAGCGGGAACTACACCAACGCTCTGGGTGGTTCTGTGACCTTGCCCAGTGTCAGTTCGGACAACGTGGACAACACGAACGTCTTTCCCTCCAGCGTGACGGCGGCAACTGGTTTTACGGCAGTTCCTGGCAGCAGCATTGCTCAGACCCAGGCAAGCAGCATTGATTCCACAAAGGTGACGGTTCGGCTAACCCGTGCCATCTCCGGCCAAATCTACGAGGACTACAACTACGGCGGTGGCGCGGGCCGTGCTTACCTGGCGGCTTCAGGCATGAGCCTGCGCCCCAGCGTGCGGGTGGAGCTATATAGCAATGCGGGGGCTTACATCACCTCGGCACTCACCAACGCCAGCGGCGCTTATACCTTCGCGGGTCAGTTGCCCGGCACATACAAGGTGCGGGTGGTCAACAGCTTCGTGACCAGCAGCCGTACAGGTGGATGTGCCGTGGCAGTCAACGTTTCTACTCCGCCCGCAAGCTGCACCCAGCTTCCCGTCCAGACCTACATCAACGGCGCAAGCCAGGTGGGCGGCGCGAACCTCACGGGTACCGATCCGGCGCTCAGCACGGGCACATTGCCTGCGGGCGCACAGTCGGTGGCGAGCGTCACCGTGGACAGCTCCGACGTGGCGAATGTCGATTTCGGCTTCAACTTTGATACCATCGTCAACACCAATGACACGGGCCAGGGCAGCCTGCGCCAGTTCGTGACCAACAGCAATGCTTTGCTTGGCAACAGCAGTCTCGTGCAGGTGGGCCAGACCCCAGGCAGAGAAACCTCGATCTTCATGGTGCCGACAGCGGCACTGACGGGCGGCGTGGCGATTATCAACCTTGCGTCCATACTTGACGTTACCGACAGTGATACCAGCATCGACGCCACCACCCAGACGGCCAACACCACCACCAGCACGGGCGATACCAATACAGGCGCGCTCGGTACGGGCGGCTTGGTAGGGGTGGACAATTTGCCTCTGGGTCAGGTCAACAGGCCGGAAGTAGAGATCACTCTGGCGTCGGGTTCGCTTCAGGTGTCGGCGGCCAACTTCACTCTGCGGGGGGTGGCGCTTCATGGCAGCAACGAGCTGGTCTTGGGAACGGGAACCAATGCTGCTGACAACGCTCTGATCGAGAAGAATGTCTTTGGCACCACGGCCAAGGCGTTTGCGCTGCCCGCCAGTTTGCCCTCGGCCCAGTACGGAATCAATGTTGTCAACGGTTCAGGGACGATCCAGAATAACCTGATCGGCTACTCGGCTGTCTCGGGGATCAATTATCTAGGTGGGGGCGTTGGCCTGATCATTCAGAACAATGAATTTCAACAAAGCGGTTATGTGTCGGCTGGTGGCGACGCGATTACCCTGACAGGCAGCACTACTGCTGGCTTTGCTAAACCTGTAACGATCACTGGCAATCTGATCGCCAGTAGCAATTCCAGCGGCATCCAATTTGAGATCGGCAGCGTAGCCAACAATACAGTTGCCAACAACACCATTACGGCCAACGGTAGGGGTGGAGCCGCCACGCGGTTGGAAGGCTCTGGTATTCACTATCTGGCCCGTAATGCCACGGTCAACAGCACCAATAGCGACACCATCACCAAGAACGTGATCTACAACAATCTGAATTCCGGTGTCGTTGTCAACTTCGGCCAGAAAAACGTGGCCATCAGCCAGAACTCGTTCTACATGAACGGTTTGACTTCAATTGACTTCACTGCCTCGGATGGATATGTGAACGGAAATGCTAACTACGGCCAGGGCAATGGCGTCACGCCCAATGATGGTGCCACGGTGGCCCGTGAGGGTAATACGGGGCAGGACTATCCGGTATTCACGGTCATCACGCTTGGCGGCGGCATTCTGGACGTCACGGGCTATGTTGGGAACGGAACCTCCACCAGCTTCGATAGCAAGAGCGCAGTGATCGAAATCTACAAAGCCGATGACGATGGCAATCAGAACGGCGCGGTCCTTGTCGGTGACGGCAAATCCGTGCCTCACGGCGAGGGTAAAACTTACCTGGGCACTCTCACGGTGACGCTAGGAGCCAAGGGAGCATTCAGCGGTACGTTACCTGCCGGGGCGTTCACGGCCAACGATAGCCTCACTGCAACAGCCACCATTGTGGGCAACACGTCCGAATTCAGCCCCAACATCAAACAGGCCCCCAGGATTACCCTGCTCAAGCTGGGGCGCAATTCCACTCAAAACACAACTTTTGTCGATCAGAACGGAACGGTTGGTGCCAAACCTGGTGACACCGTGGAGTACTGCATCGCCTATAGCAATGCGGGCAGTGACGCCCTGAATTTCAAGCTCACTGACAATGTGCCTGTCGGAATGAATGCCTTGACTGACGGTTATGTTGTCAGCAAGGGTGTCCGCTGGGCCGACGGAACAGTCATTGCAGCGGGTGCGACCGCTGCCCCCACAGGCAGTGACCTGACCAGTACGGATACTGATTCCGACAAGGGCAGCCTGACCTCTACTGGCGGCTTGGGTAAAGGCATCATGACCCTGGACCTCGGTGCGATTGGACTGGCGGCTGGCGGCAAGGGCACCGTCTGCTTCCGCGCCAAAGTCCCCTGACCTAACCTCATCTTCCTTCCATCTGCGCCGCTACCTAATCCAGGGGCGGCGCATTTCCCTGCCCATCGCCCTACAATCCCTGGCGTGTCTCCCCGGTTGCGCGGCGTTCTTCTCTTAATTCTGGTGACGGCGGTGTGGGGCAGCACCTTCGCGGTGGTCAAGACCCTGGGCGAGCTGTTGCCCCCGGCCGAACTGATCGCGTGGCGGTTCCTGATCGGCTTTGTGGCCCTGCTGCCTGCAATGCTCATTCGAGGCTGGGGCCTGCGGCGGCGACGTGCGGATCAACCCGCACCCGCTGCTCTGCCCCGATTTTCGTGGAAGGACGGTTTATGGCGCGACGGCCTGCTGCTGGGCGCGTGGCTGATCGCGGGCTACGGCACCCAGACCATTGCCCTGCAAACCACCACCGCCAACCGGGCCGCGTTCTTTACCGCCCTGAGCGTGGTCCTGGTGCCGCTGTGGCTGGTCTTCGCGCAGCGCCGCCGGATGCCGCTGCCGCTGTTGGCTGCGCTGCCGCTGGCGGTGCTGGGGCTGGCCCTGCTGTCCTGGGAAGGCGGCGCGTGGGTGGTGGGCGACGCCTGGGCGCTGGCCTGCGCTGTGACCTACGCGGGCTTTATCATCACGCTGGAGCGGCTGTCGAACCGGCATGCGGCGCTGCCGTTCACGCTGGCGCAACTGGCCGCCGTAACACTGCTGGGCTGGCTGTGGGCGGCTGTGGCCGGGGATGTGGGCTGGCCGCCCGCCGCCGCCTGGGGGCCGCTGCTGTACCTGGGCATCGTCGCCACCGCCCTGACCACGCTGCTGCAAACGGTGGGTCAGCGCACCGTCAGCGCCGCCGAGGCCAGCCTGATCTACGCGCTGGAGCCGGTCACGGCCACCCTCTTCAGCTTCCTCTTAATCGGCGAGCGGGTGGGCCTGCGCGGCGCAATGGGCGGCCTGCTGGTGGTGGGCGGCACGGTTCTCAGCCAGCGCAGTGGGGGAGAGGCCCGCCCGGAAACACCCGCGCCGCTGGCGAAATAGAGACGGGTAAAAAAGAGCTACTGCCGCCGTGTCTGATCGGGAATCAGCAGCGTTCTGAGGGCCAAGTTGCCGCCCCACACCCCGCGCAGGCTGTTCTGAAGCGCGGAGTTCCGCACCGCTTCGTAGATGGCAGGCGGCATATTGACCGAGGGATAGACGCCCGTGGTCCCGGCGGGGGTGACGCGCAAGTCCAGCGGAAAGCCCAATGCCACGGTGGCGATCAGCACGCCGCCCAGCGCCAGACCGCCCACGCCCCCGGCCAGCAGGTGCCAGGGCTGTTCGGCGGCGTGCGGCAGCAGGCGCACGATCATCACGGCGCAGCCCAGGCCCAGCAGCAGCGCGGCCACCGTGGTCACCAGTGGGCCGCCCAGCGAGGCCACCAGAAAGCAGATGGTCACGCCCAGCCCTCCCCAGGCCAGACCGGCCAGACCGCGACGTGCCCCCAGCGCGGTCATCACGGCCAACAGGGTCACCAGCAGGGCATCAAACCAGGTCATCACGCCCATCAGTGTAGCGGGGCAGTCCTTACAGATTGTTTTCAGAGCAAGGCGGAGGGGGTGGGATGGAATATCTGCCATGCCGGACGCTGCTGGGGTGACCTTTCCCCTGCGTGTGTGCCTCCCGCTGGGTTGGTCCGAAGCGGAGGCCAAAGGTAGGTTCCCTTCCTCATCTGAGCTGCGGCCTGCCCTACACTGCCAACCATGTCTGTGATCCGTGTCCTGTTGGTCGATGACCACGCGCTGTTTCGCCAGGGCCTCCGCAGCCTGCTGGAGTCCGAGGGCATGCGCGTGATCGGCGAGGCCGCCAACGGGCGCGAGGCCATCCGTTACGCCGCCGATACCCACCCCGACGTGATCCTGATGGACATCCAGATGCCTGAGCTGGACGGCGTCAAGGCCACCCAGAGCATCCTGGAAATCGATCCGAATGCCAAGGTCATCATGATCACCATGTACCGCCAGGACCGTTACGTGTTCGAGGCGGTCAAGGCCGGGGCACGCGGGTACATCCTCAAGGACGCCGACGCCACCACGCTGCTGGACGCCATCAAGCGGGTGGCCGGGGGAGAGGCGCTGTTGGACGCCGACATGGCCCAGAACGTCCTCGACGACTTCCGCGACAAGCGCGAGGAACTGCCCAGCGAGAAGCACGCGGACCTTAACGAGCGCGAGACCATGATTCTCAAGCTGCTGGCCCAGGGCTTTTCCAACCAGGACATTGCCCTGCGCCTGGACATCTCCGAGAAGACGGTCCGCAACCGCCTGTCGGAAATCTTTACCAAGTTGCAACTGAACAACCGCACGCAGGCTGCCCTGTACGCCATCCGCGAGGGCATCGCCAACCTTGACTGAGCGGCGCAGGCGGGGTGGGAGAGAGGCCGGACCGGTGACCTTTCAGGCCGGATGTCTGCGCCAGTGGGTGCTGAACAGCGCAGAGCCTGATCTGGCCTACACCGAGCAGGCTTTTCCCGAGTGCCCCGCCTGCCCCCACCGTGTCGAGCCGGAGGGCGGGCCGCCTTTTTGCACGTTGCGTCCGGTGAATACGCCGCACCCCTTCGCCGCGCTGGCCGGACTGAATCTGCCGGAGTAGCGGGCGGGAGCCGGGACACCTCCTGGCTTCACTGCCCTTTCCCCAGCCTGCTAAATTTCTCCGCATGACCTCTCCCTTCCTGTCCGATCTCCGCGCCCAGGGTTACGTTGGAGAGGTGGGACTGCGCGTCTGTGACCTGCTGGGCCGCGAACTCTTTGCCCTGAACCCGGAGCGCGTCTTTCCGGCGGCCAGCACCATCAAGGTGCCGCTGCTGATCCTGGCGCTGCACTGGGCGCAGGCGGGGCGGCTGGATCTGGAGTCGCGGGTCACGCTGGAGGCCATTGACCGGGTCTCCGGCGCGGGCGTGTTGCACGAGCTGGAGCCGGGGCTGGCCCTGAGCTGGCGCGACGTGCTGACTTTAATGATCATCGTCAGCGACAACACCGCCACCAATCTGGTGATCGGGCGGCTGGGCGTGGACGCTGTGAACGACTGGCTTACCACGCATGGCTGGACCGAGACCCGGCTGGTGGGTAAATTGCAACTGCCACCTGAGGAACGCAACGCCGCGCAACTCCGGGGCGAACGCAACCGCACCACCGCTGCCGACCAGACCGACCTGCTGGGCCGTCTGGTGCGGGGCGAGTTGCTGGACACAGCCCACACGGCGCACGCGCTGAACATTCTGGAACGGCAGCAGTTCCGTGACCTGATCGGGCGGGGGCTGCCGCGCGCGGAGAACGGCGAACACCTGTACAGTCTGGCCAGCAAGAGCGGCGAGCTGGACGGCGTTCACCATGACGTGGGCGTGCTGTACACCCCGCGCCCGCTGGTCATCGCCCTGCTGACCCAGGGGGGCACCGACCGCCGCGAACTGCCCGGCAACCGCGACGTGAATCTGCTCTCGGGGGCGCTGTGGCCGCTGCTCTCGGCGCTGGGAAAGGTCTACGGATAGGGGACATTTAACCGTCCGGTCAGGCGCATCATAAAGCTCGCCGGAGTGTCGCCTGATGATGTGTGCTGGAGCGGTGCAGAGTGCGGCGCAGACGGTATCAACAGCCGCTGAGGACGCCACGGGTGCATGCTATGCTTCCCATCGATTCGGCTCAGATTTGAAGCTCATCGGCACAAGCCCAAGGATGGCGCAGCATATCCGGCCATTTCATGCGTGAGGGAGAAAGAACGTGGAGAGAAACGACGCTGTAATGCCCTGGGTCGCCATCGTGTGCGCGGCCATCATGTGGATTCTTTTGCTTTTCCTGTTCAATAAGGAAACCGCGCCGGAACCCGTCACCGTTGATCCGGCCATCGTGGCGAACATCAGCAAGGAATATCCGACCATCGGCAAGGAGCTGTACACCTCTGCCGGTTGCGTGGGCTGTCACGGCGCGCAGGGTCAGGGCGTGGTGGGACCGGCGCTGGCTGGAGACGCCAAGATTCTGCGCGATCCGGTGTACGTGCATAGCATCCTGGTCAACGGCAAGGGGGCCATGCCCGCCTTCGGCGAGAAGCTCAAGGAAAACGAGATCTACGCCGTCGCCAACTACATCCTGAACGAGTGGGGCAATAAGGAGCCGGAATTGCTGACCCCGGCCACCGTTGCGGCGGGCCAGAACAAGATTGATCCTGCTGTCCTGAAAAACCGCAGCCGCTTCGTTCCCGAGGACATCAAACTCCCCGAGATTTTTCTGGCCACTTTCATCATGGTGCTGCTCACCTACGGCCTGATCGGTCTGTACAGCGTCTGGGCCGAGGGCACCGAGTTGCACCCCGGCATCCACAAGGTGCGTTCCACGCCGATTGCCATGCTCAGCATGGTCGTGACCCTGGGCTTGACCCTGCTGTTCAGCGTGCTGTTTGCCCGTCAGATGGTGATCGATTACGCGGGCTGGGGCGCCAAGGAACCCGTGATGCCCAACGTGACCGCCGAGGGCTTCTACGCCGCCATGATCATCCTGCTGCTGGCCGTGGCCATCGGACTGTACAAGAAGTTCTTCATGGACGGCGAGGTGCTGGTAGAAGATGCCAGCGGCGAATTCCCCTGGTAATCCTTCCAACATTCCACTTCCTTTCCTAGAGAGGTTTCAACCATGACCCGTTACCGCAAGCAGGATCCTGAAATCACCCGCCGCCGTTTTATCAACGCGGCCATGGGCACCACCGCCACCGTGGGCATCGTCAGTCTGGTGGGCGTGCTGGGCACCGCCAACCCGATCTTCCGCCTGACCCGCGACAAGATGCCCCCTGTACCCGGCGACATTCTGGTGCACGCCGCCGCCAGTCAGGAAGGTAACCCGATCAAGGTCAGCGAGCTGAGTGAGCAACTGGTCCGTGCCTGGCCGATGGGCAAGGCGGAGGATGGCTCGCCGCTGATCCGCAAGGGTGACCCCAACAACGTGCTGTGTGTCTTCCGCTTTCCCAAGGGCCAGATCGTGGCCCCCACCAACCTGGAAGCGACCATCGACGGCGAGATCGTGGCCTACAGCGACATCTGCACCCACGCGGGTTGCTCGGTGGCCGATGATGACCAGAGCGTGGGCGACATGAAATGCCCCTGTCACTCCGGTCAGTACGATCCCAAGCGCGGCTGCAAGGTGATCGGTGGTCCGCCTCCGCGTCCACTGGCGCAACTCCCGATCAAGATGGACGGCGACAATCTGGTGGTGGGCGACTTCTTCTTGGAATTTCCGTACCCCTTCTTGACCGAGCAGGAATGGCAGGCCCGCATCACTGCCGTCAAATCACAGCTCGCATGAAGTCCGCCCCTGCCCACAGCAGGCCCGTCCCCAGTCAGCACAAGGAGAACAGCGAATGAACCAGTGGCTCGACGAACGCCTGAACATCTCGCGCCTGAACGACAAGTTCCTGCGTAAAGCCTTTCCTGTTCACCACAGCTTTTTTCTGGGTGAAATCACACTGTTTAGCCTGATCATTCTGATCATCACCGGGATCGTGCTGGCGCTGTCCTACGAACCCAGCAACAGTCTGGTGGTCAACTCCTTCGATCCGGGCACCACCGCCAAGCCCAATATGTTGCCGGCGGCCTATCACTCGATCCTCAAGCTCAATGCCATGCCCTTCGGGGACATGCTGCGCCGGATTCACCACTGGATGGCCAATATCATGGTGGCCGCCGCCGTCATTCACATGATGCGGATCTACTTCACCGGGGCGTTCAAGAAACCGCGTGAAATCAACTGGTGGATCGGTCTGTTGCTGCTGATCTTTGCGGCCCTGACTGCGGTGACCGGCTACATCCTGCCCTACGACAACTACTCCTACAACACCGTCAAGGTGGTTTACGGCATCGCCGCCTCGATTCCCTGGATCGGCACCTGGCTGGCGCAGGCCGCGTTCGCGGGGAACTTCCCCGGCGACGGCATCATTCCGCGCATCTACGGCTACCACATCATGTTGCTGCCTGGCATCCTGCTGGCCCTGACCGGCGCGCACATGCTGCTGATGATCAAGCAGAAGCACACCCAGCCGCAGTATGCCAAGCGGCTTGCGTACAAGAAGATCGTCGGTGTGCCGTTGCTGACCCAGCAGACCCCGATCATGCTGATGCTGACGCTGCTGTTTGCCGGGATCGTGATCCTGTTCGCCGCCTTTATCCCGGTCCACCCCTCCGAGTTCTTCGGGCCGCCCAGCACCACCCCGATCAACAACATCAAGCCCGATTGGTATCTGTTGTGGGTCTTCGGTGCGCTGGCCATCATTCCCAGCTTCGAGTTCGATATCTTCGGCGGCTTTATCGGCTCCGAGTTTGTCGGCGCGATCCTGCTGCCCACCGTGGTCATCGGTGTCATGTTTGCCGTGCCCATGCTGGACCGCAGCAAGGACATGAACTACTACGCTGAGAACCCCACCAACCATCCGGTGCGGCTGGCGATAGGCACAGCGTTCATGGCCATGTTGCTGGTGATGTCGGTGGCCGGGTACAAGCCGGACCTGATCAGTGCCAACGTGCTGACCACGGCCAACGCCAACACCGTGCTGTGGATCCTGCTGTTCGCGGTGCCCATCGCCACCTACTTCGCCACCATCGGCATCGTGCGCGGTATCCGTTCCCTGCGTGAAGCCGATGAGCGCGAGTCGATGGCCCACGCCGCCGCCGCTGACGACTGAGTAGCGCTCACTTTTTTAACCGCCCCGGCCCTGTGCTGAGGCGGTTTTTCATATGTCTCCTGCTTATGCTGTGTGGGTGAATGATCTTGCCGTCTATCTGGCCGCCGAAGCCCGCCGTCTGGGTCTGGAATCAGATGCCCCGGAACATGCCCCGCCAGAAGCCGTGCAAACCTTTGCTCAACTCGTCCTGCATGAGCTGGCGGCGCTGGGCCTGATCCAGGGGAACGAGGAACTGGGCTGCTGGGCCGCGCCGCGCCCGGGTGGTCACTGAAGGCATGAAAAAACCGCCCCACGGGGAGGCGGCTGGAAGGTGCATGAAGTTGGAGGAGAGGTATTTAAGCCTGAACGCGGTTACTGGGCCGAATCACGGCTGGCTGCTCGCCGTCCTCGCGGCTGCCAGCGGCGTAACCCACCTGCGCGCCGAATTGCCAGGCCAGCTTGATCATGAACTGGATGGCTTCCTCGTCGTGGTTCTGGATCAGTTGCCGCAGATGTTCGGGTAAGCCTTCGGGCAGTGGCATGGCCCCGAGCTGCTCGTTGTACTCGGTTCGAAGCTGCTCGAACCACTCGGCGTAAGGGTTCGTCATGGGATCCATCTTAACATGACCACACTCAAGGAATGTAAGCGAGAGTGATGGTTTTGGCAGGACTAGGCGCAACGGAGACTGGAATCTGGGGAGCGGTCTGGCGCCCCCTTTCAACCCACCCTGTCCTCCGTTCACTTTGCTTTCCGGGCACCTTTTTATTGTTCCAATGGTGTTAGGATTCACGCATGACGGCGATCTCCCACTCTGAAACCCACGGTGACATGGCTGAAAAGCCCATGACCATCAGCGAATTTGGCGCGCAGAAGGCTCTGGGCATCATCGGCCAGAGCGGCAAGGAAAATGCAGGCGTGCGCGTGTTTATCAAAAGTGGTGGCTGTAGCGGTTACCAGTACGGCATGGCCATCGACGACCGCGAACTGGAAGGCGACACCATCGTGCATGACCGGGGCGTCAAGCTCCTGGTGGACCACATGAGCCTGTCGCTGTTGCAGGGCAGCGAGGTGGACTTCGTGGAGAACATGATGGGCGGCGGCTTCACGGTCAACAACCCCAACGCCACCAGCTCCTGTGGCTGTGGCCACTCCTTCCGCACCGACAGCGGCCAGTCGCCCGATGGCGAGGGCAGCAGCGGCTGCGGCAGCCACTAGGTCAGCGCTGCTCTCAACATTCCAATCCAACAAAGGCCGGAACCCTGTGTTCCGGTTTTTTGTCATCTATGCGGAAGGTCTGGTGGAATGCACGATTTTTAGTGTTCCATCTGTCTCGGGAAATAGAATCGCCAGACACGGGCACGCTTGTCGCCGCGTTACTCTTCTGCCCGAATCTGCAATTGAGGTGGCCCCATTGCAGACATTGCGCTTGACACGGCTTCATGCCGCCCTATACTGACGCTCATCTACACAGTTTGAGGCCGTGATTGGCCTGCCCAATGGTTCTGGAGGCGTTCATGAAAGAAGTGTCCCTGAAGAAGATTCTGACCCTTTCCGCTCTTTTGCTGGTGCCTGCGGTCCTGGCTCCGGCGCTGGCTGGGCCGTCTAACAACAGCCTGGTCGTCGGTACCTCGCAGGAACCGCCGAACATCTACGATCCCTGGGTCACCAACAACCTGGCGATCAGCACAGAGATCAACAACTGGATGGGCGCGGGCCTGACCGGTCTGGACAACGCCGGTAAGCTGTACGCCGACATGGCGACCACCGTCCCCACGGCGGCCAATGGTGGCTACAAGCTGATCAAGGATGCCAGCGGCAAGGTCACCGGCAACAGCCTGACCTACACCATTCGTCCGGATGCCAAGTGGAGCGACGGCTCACAGATTACGACCGCCGACTTCGAGTTCTGGCTGATGGTGCAAAACGACGACCGTGTGCCCGTGCCGGACCGTTACCCCTACGAGAACGCCAAGATCACGCGCGGCGCGAACAACAAGACCTTTACCATCACCTTCAATCCACCATATCTGTTTGCTGATCAGGCCGGTGCGCCTGGCGTGGCCCCCTCCGCCTCGATGAAAGCTGGCTGGGACGCCTTCAACGCGGCCACCAAGGGCCAGAAGCCCAGCGACGCGGTCAACGAGCAGTGGATCAAGTTTCTCAACCAGTACACCACCTCCAATAGCCTGCCCAAGGTAGTGGCCGGACCTTTCAAGCCCACCGCGTGGCGGCCCGGCAACAGCCTGACCATGACCCGCAACACCAACTACTGGCGCAAGCCCAGCGGCGGCGAGAGCAAGTACGTGCAGACCGTGACCTACCGCTTTATCCCCAACACCAACACCCTCAAGGTCAACGTGCTGTCAGGGCAGGTAGACGCGCTGGCGACGGTGGGGCTGTCTTTCGATCAGGCCATCGATCTGCAGCGCGGTCAGCGCAAGTTCAGCACCTACTTCGTGCCCGGGTCGGTGTGGGAGCATATCGACATCAACACGCGCGGTCAGAAGGCCAAGGATCTGCAACTGGACACTCCTGGCATTCGTCAGGCGCTGCTGTACGCCATTGACCGCCCCAGTCTGGTCAAGGCGCTGTTCCAGGGCAAGCAGCCCGTATCCAACGTCTTTATCAACCCGCTGGCGACGGTGTACAAGAAAGACGTCGAGGAGTACAAATTTGATCCGGCCAAGGCCAAAGCGCTGTTCGCCGCCGCAGGCTGGACCCCAGGCAGCGACGGCATTCTGCAAAAGGGTGGCAAGAAATTCAGCCTGAACTTCGGTACCACGGCGGGCAACAGCGTGCGCGAGCGCGTGCAGCAGATCTTGCAGGCACAGTGGAAAGCTGTGGGCGTGCAGGTCAACATCCAGAACTACCCGTCCAGCGTGTTCTTCGGCGCAGATTTCCTGTCCAAGGGCGAGTCGGGCAAGTGGGACCTGGCCATGTACGCCTGGACCAGCAACCCCATCTTCGAGGAAGGCGACCTGTTCAAGGGTTCGGGCGTGCCCACCGAGGCCAACGGCTACGCCGGGCAGAACAACTCCGGCTGGATCAATGCCGATTACGACAAGTTGCAGGCCCAGGCCCGCACGGATTTCGTTCCGGCCTCGCGCAACAAGCTCTTTGACCAGATGCAGGTCATCTGGGCCAAGAACGTGCCGTCGCTGCCGCTGTACTACCGCGTGAACCCGTACATCCAGGCCAACGGGCTGGCCAATTACGACTTCAGCGCCTACACGCTGTACCCCACCTGGGACGCCTACCGCGTGGGCTGGACCAGCAAGGGCGCAGTCTCGGCCCACAAGCAAAAAGAGTAGTCCCGGGAAGAGGGCGCACGCCGCCTGAACTCCGAGGACCGGGGAGAGGATGCGCCGCACACTGGCCTTCCTCTCCCTCATCTGTATGCCCTGCGCTCCACGCTTTCCTAAAGGACGGTCCCCCTATGGCAACCTACGCCCTGCGCCGGATCTTGCAGATGATTCCGCTGCTGCTGCTGATCAGTCTGGTGATCTTCGGCCTGACCGCCCTGCAACCCGGCGACCCGGTCGATCAACTGATCTTCGGCAACCCGCGCATCACCCCCGAGGACATCGCCCGGCTGCGCGAGGCTTACGGCCTGAACACGCCCTGGCCGGAGCGCTACGTATCATGGCTGATGCGCGCCTTCCAGGGCCAGTTTGGCTACTCGCGCGATTTCGGCATTCCGGCCACGCAGTTCATCTTCACGCAGCGCCTGCCCAACACGTTGCTGCTCACCATCCCGGCGCTGGTGATCAGCACATTGATCGCCGTGCCGCTGGGCATCTATTCGGCCATCCGGCAATACAGCCCGGTGGACAACATTCTGACGTTCCTGAGCTTCGTGGCTTTCAGCGCACCCGTGTTCTGGATCGGCGTGATGGCGCTGTATCTGTTCGCGGTGTACCTGCCGCAGGTCACGGGTGGAGTCATCGCGCTGCCGCCTGGCGGTCTGGGCAACCTGACACCCGACGACGGGTTCTGGCCGTTCTGGCTGGACCGCCTGAAATACCTGATCCTGCCGCTCTCCATTCTGATGTTCCGCGAGATCGCCTCGGTCAGCCGCTTCATGCGGGCCAGCTTTCTGGAAGTGATCGGACAGGACTTCGTGCGGACCGCCAAGGCTAAGGGGCTGCCCAACCGCTCGGTGATCTTCAAGCATGCACTGCGAAATGCCCTGATCCCGATTGTGACCATCCTGGGCCTGTCCATTCCGGGCCTGTTCGGGGGCGCGGTCCTGACTGAAACGGTGTTCTCGTGGCCGGGCATGGGCCGCGCGCTTCTGGACTCGCTGGTCAGCAAGGACTTCAACGTGGTGATGCTGTGCCTGATGCTGTTGGCCATCCTGACCGTGGTCTTTCAGCTCCTCGCCGATCTGGCCTACGCCCTGGTCGATCCCCGGATTCGCTACTCGTGAGGCTCCCAGCCCTGAGATTCCAGCCGTGAAGGTGGCCCTCCCATGACAATCACTGCGCCCGCCCCGCCCGCCGAGAAAAGTTACTCCTCCCTTCAGATGTCCATGCGCCGGTTGCGGCGTCACAAGGCGGCCATGATCAGTCTGGCCTTCATCGTGTTCGTGGTGCTGGCGGCCATCCTTGCGCCGCTGATCGCCCCCCACGATCCCAACACGCAGGATCTGAGTGGCTTTTTCGCTCCGCCCAGCTCTAGTTTCCCGCTGGGCCAGGACGAACTGGGCCGCGACGTGCTGTCCCGCGTGATCTACGGCAGCCGCATCAGTCTGGTGGTGGGCTTTTCGGTGGCGATCATCAGCTCGCTGCTGGGAACCCTGATGGGTCTGGTGGCTGGCTTTTTCGGGGGCCTGACCGACTCGGTGATCAGCCGCTTTATTGAATTCATGCTCAGCTTGCCCACCCTGCCGCTGCAATTGGTGATCTCGGGGCTGTTTGCCAGCAGTGACGCGCCGTTCATTACCAACCTCCGCCAGAACCTCGGCTCCTCGGCCAGCGTGGTGATCATCATTTCCATTTTCGCCATCTTCGGCTGGATGGGCACCGCCCGACTGGTGCGCGGCGAGGTGCTGCGCCTCAAAAATCTGGAGTACGTGGACGCCGCCCGCGCGCTGGGCGCCACCAACAACCGTGTGATGTGGCGGCATCTGGCCCCCAACATGCTGGGCATTATTGTGGTCAGCGCCACCATCGACATCGCCGGAGCGATTCTGGGCGAGGCGGCCCTCAGCTTTCTGGGCTTCGGCATTCAGCCCCCCGTCTCCACCTGGGGGAACATGCTCAGCAACGCGCAGGAAGTGGTTCTCAGTTACCCCTGGCTGCCCTTCTACCCTGGGCTGGCGATCCTGTTCACCGTGCTGGCCTTCAATTTTCTGGGTGATGGTCTGCGCGACGCCTTCGATCCGAAAAGCCGCCGCTAGACTCGACGCGCATGGCCGCAGCCGGAGGAAACTCCGTGCCTGCGGCTTTTTTCGTCTCGCCAGTCCCTTTTCCCGTATGCTGGACGCATGATCGTCCTCGGCATTGATCCCGGCCTCGCCAATCTGGGCCTTGGTCTGGTGGACGGCAATGTCCGCAAGGCCAGGCACCTGCACCACGTCTGCATTACCACCGAGAGTGCCTGGGTCATGCCCCGCCGCCTGGCCTACATCCACAGCGAGGTCAGTCGCCTGATCGAGACATATCAGCCGGAAGCCGTCGCCATCGAGGACCAGATTCTGCGCCGCCAGGCGGACGTGGCCTTCAAGGTGGGGCAGGCGTTCGGTGTGGTGCAACTGGCCTGCGCCCAGGCAGGGGTGCCCGTGCATTATTACGGTCCCATGCAGGTCAAGAAGTCGCTGGTGGGATCGGGCCGCGCCGACAAGGAGCAGGTCATTTACATGGTCAAAGCGTCGCTGGGCGTGCGCGAACTGTTCAACAACCACGCGGCGGACGCGCTGGCGCTGGCGCTGACGCATTTGGCCCACCAGCCGATGCAGGCCGCCGCCGCCCGGCTGGCCCGCGCTTAACCGTCTTAGCGAATGCCTGCTGCC